>JAFACO010000300.1 GCA_023425485.1 Bacillota bacterium | reverse complement strand
TTCTGACACACGTTGCTCTGCCATATTAACTGCTCTGATTTCACCTGTTAATCCGACTTCACCAAAAATTACTGTTCTATGATCTATTGCAATATTTTTATGACTGGAGAGGATTGCACAAGAAACTGCTAAATCTAGTGCAGGTTCGGTTATTCGCATACCACCTGCAACATTAACATAAGCATCACAGTCGGATAACTGAATTCCGGCACGTTTTTCAAGTACCGCCATCAGAAGATTAACTCGATTATAATCTGTTCCTGCTGCTGTTCTGCGTGGCATATTAAAATTAGTTCTACAAATTAATGCTTGCACTTCCACAAGTATCGGTCGTGTTCCTTCAATAGAAGCTGCCACCACGGAACCTGGCTCACCTTCCGGCCTACCTTTCAACATAAACTCCGAAGGATTTTTCACCTCTACCAGCCCTGACCCCTGCATTTCAAAGACACCAATTTCATTGGTAGAGCCAAAACGATTTTTAACAGCTCTAAGTACTCGATAGGAGGCATAGTTGTCACCTTCAAAATAAAGTACCGTATCCACCATATGCTCCAATACTCTTGGGCCAGCTACCACACCTTCTTTTGTCACATGACCTATGATAAAGATTGTAATATCCGTTCCCTTGGCAATCTGCATCAGAGTTGCCGTTGCCTCTCTAACTTGACTTACACTTCCGGGTGCGGAGGAAACCTCATCTTTAAACATGGTTTGTATAGAATCAATTACCACAATATCTGGTTTATGTTTTTCAATTGTATCTTCGATTAAATCTAAATTAGTTTCACAAAGCAAAAGAAGTTCACCTGTAAAAACACCGAGCCTCTCCGCTCTCATTTTAATCTGGCTTAAGGATTCTTCTCCTGAAATATAAAGTATCTTCTTCGACTGATTTACGATTTCTCTACACATTTGCAATAGTAGCGTAGATTTACCAATACCAGGGTCACCACCTACCAGAACAAGGCTGCCTTTTACAATACCCCCTCCTAGTACACGGTCAAATTCCTCTATTCCAGAACAAAGTCTTAACTTTGACTCGGCTTTTATATTCGATAAAAGCTCCGGTTCTCTGTTCATTTTAATTCCAGAGGTTTTATTTGACTTCTTTAAAACGGGTTCCTCTGTAAAGGTATCCCATTCCTTACACCCCGGACACTGGCCCAACCATTTTGTTGATTCGAAGCCGCACTCTTTACAGAAAAACACCGTTTTATTTTTAGCCATATTACTGTTTTACCACCTTTATAATATCCTTATTTCCTTCTTCAAGTTCTAAACTTAAAATTAGCTTTCCACCAATATTTGTCTTAATTTTATCCAGATAGGAATCATTTTTTAAGATCTCATATTCTTTATCTGCCTCAAGCTCTAAGGTAATTTGAGCATTATCCTTACCACTTACTTCGAAGCTTAAACTATTGCCCTTGGAATCAAAATGAAATACGGCAGTTCCGGGTACTGATTCGTATACAAACATCCCGTTCTTCTCCAGTTTCGTAATTTCACTAAACGTCTTAACTTTATATAAGTCCCCCTGATGTTCAAAATCAGAAACCTTTGATTTTATATTTAATGAATAGTTACCGAAGCTTAATGTTCCATCGCTTTCCTTGCGTATTAACTCTTCCACGACTGCCATTGTATGATCCTCCTAATAGTATTGATTGCACAGTATGAGTTTTTTCTCTGTTTTTCTTGCATAGCACAATTATATACGAAATTCGAAACAATTTCCACTACCAACTACTATTAATTTTGTAAAAAATTGAAATATTGAGCTTATGTCTGAACTATTACGTATTATTTTGCCTGCAATACCATCTCATTATCAAGATATTCTACGCGAACGGTATCTCCTTCTTTGATTGTACCAGCAAGGATAGCTTCTGCCAACTTATCTTCAATATTGGTCTGAATTGCTCTACGAAGAGGTCTAGCACCGTATTTCGGATCAAAGCCAACCTCTGCAAGATGATCTGTCACTGTTTCAGAAGCTTCAATTCCAATGTTCATCTGTGTCTTGCTTCGTTTTGCAATAGAAGCAACCATGATAGAAACAATGCTCTTAATATTTTCCTTGGTTAAGGAGTGGAATACAATAATCTCATCAATACGGTTAATGAACTCTGGTTTGAAAATTCTCTTTACCTCATCCATAACCCCTTCTTTCATTTTCTTGTAATCTTCTTTTTCATCGATTACGGAAGCAAAACCAAGACGCTTAGGAGCAATAATATTCTGTGCACCAGCATTGGAGGTCATTATAATAATTGTATTTTTAAAGCTAACTTTTCTTCCTTGTGCATCGGTGATGTGTCCATCATCCAGTACCTGCAAAAGAATGTTGAATACATCTGGATGTGCTTTTTCTATCTCATCAAATAAGATAACAGAATAAGGGTTCTGTCTTACCTTCTCGCTTAACTGACCACCTTCATCATATCCAACATATCCCGGAGGTGAACCAATTAATTTGCTGACACTATGCTTCTCCATGTATTCGGACATATCAACACGAATAATAGAATTCTCGCTGCCAAACATTGCTTCTGCCAAGGCTTTGGAAAGCTCTGTCTTACCAACACCAGTAGGTCCTAGGAATAAGAAGGAACCGATAGGACGATTTGGATCCTTTAAACCAACTCGACCACGGCGAATTGCTTTTGCAACCGCTCCAACCGCTTCTTCTTGACCAACTACACGGTTATGAAGGATACTTTCAAGATTTTGAAGACGCTCTGTCTCTTCCTCTGCAAGCTTCTTCACAGGTATTTTCGTCCAGCTTGCAACAATTTCAGCAATTTCATTGTCACTAACCACTAATTGCTTCTCCAGCTTTTCCTTTTCTTCGGAAAGCTTACGTTTCTCAAGCTGCTCCTGCATTAACTCCTGTTGCTTCTTTATCTCGCCAGCTTTTTCATAAGCCTCTTCTTTAATTGCTTTTTCTTTATTTTCCTCTAGTCGTTTGATTTCCTGCTCCATATCTTTAATCTCTGGAGAGGAAGTATAAGTGCTTAGTCGTACTTTAGATGCCGCTTCATCCATTAAGTCAATGGCTTTGTCTGGCAGGTAACGATCGTTGATATATCTGCTGGATAATTTAACTGCTGCCTCAATTGCACTGTCTGTAATACGAACTTGATGATGCGCCTCATATTTATCACGTAGACCAAATAAAATTTGAATTGCTTCATCTTCAGAAGGTTCTTCCACTACTACTGGCTGAAATCTTCTTTCAAGAGCTGCATCCTTTTCAATATATTTACGATATTCTTCTCTTGTGGTTGCACCGATTATTTGAAGTTCTCCTCTTGCTAAGGATGGCTTTAAGATATTTGAGGCATCAATTGCACCTTCAGCTCCACCAGCACCAATAATTGTATGGATTTCATCAATAAATAATAATACACTTCCATCTGCAATTACTTCACTAATTACCTTCTTAATTCTTTCTTCAAATTCGCCACGATATTTACTGCCTGCCACCATTCCTGATAGGTCGAGTGTTACTACTCGTTTTTCTTTAATTGTATCCGGTATATTACCTTCTACTATTTTTAATGCAAGGCCTTCTGCAATTGCAGTCTTACCAACACCTGGCTCTCCAACAAGACATGGATTATTCTTGGTTCTACGGCTAAGAATCTGTACTACTCTTTGAATTTCATTTTCTCTTCCGATAACCGGATCAAGCTTTCCTTCTCTGGCATATTCCGTAAGGTCTCTACTATATTGATCCAGGGTTGGCGTTGCACTGGTCTTTCCTTTTTGTTTACCTTTCGCTGCCGTGTACTCGTTCTTCGCAGCATTAATGTCCACACCAGAAGCTGCAAGAATATCAAAGTATACCTTCTGCACATTAACTCCAAGAGTATTTAGTAATCTTACTGCAATACAATCTGATTCTTTAATTAGTGATATTAAAATATGTTCTGTTCCTACCAATTGAGCTTTAAATTTTGCTGCTTCTTTATGGCTTTGATCCAAAATTCTCTTGGATCTTGGTGTAAAGGTTCCTGCATCCATGATTTCAACACCGTTGCTTGGTGCTATCAATTGATTTACAAGCTCTAAAACTTTATCGGTGGTAACGCCATTCTCTTCTAGTATTTTCGAAGCAACACCCTCTACTTCCAGTAATCCAATGAGTAAGTGTTCAGTTCCGATATAATTATGGGATAAGCGAAATGCCACTTCCCTAGCCACGTTAACGGCTTTCTTCGCATTTTCTGTTAGTTTTTCATTCATCTTTATGTCCTCCATTCTACCATTTTCTAAATAATTGTAGGCAATTCTTTTCTTATATATTCAGCTCTAGCTTGATCTCTGGTTAAACTTCCGACATTTTTACCTAAGGTCCACTGAAGACTTCCCGGTTGAACACCCATCATCAGTTTATGAATATTAATGTCCCTGTCGAAGGTAACCAATCCGCAATCCATTCCAAACTTAATCTGTGAAAGCAGTGTCATCGCGTCATCAGAGGAGATTTGCCTTGCATACTTTAAAATTCCATAGGTACGATATACCTGATCCTCAATTTCATCTGCATTCACTGACATCATATATTCTCTGCGTTTACGTTCTTGCTTTACTACCTGAAATACAATACGTTTCAAATTCTCGATTGTTTCTGCCTCTGAAATTCCCATTGTCTTTTGATTCGATATCTGATAGATACTGCCTAAACTTTTGGTACCTTCTCCATAAATTCCACGGATGGTTACCCCATACTTAGCTACCTCTTCAATTAATTTTTGAATCATTCTTGCAGCACTAAGTGCTGGCAGAAACACCATACAAGAGGCACGTAGTCCAGTTCCTGTATTTGTTGGGCAAGAGGTTAGATATCCATATTTTTCATCATAAGCAAAATTGAGTTTTTCACAAGCAATATCATCAATACGATCTGCTTCACTATAGGCTTTCTCTAAATTTAATCCGCCCATAATCGCCTGAATTCTTACGTGATCTTCCTCATTAATCATAATACTGTCGGTCTCATCATCTGATAGGATGAGCCCAGTTGTCTGTTCCTTTTCAGCCAGCAGCGGACTAACAATATGTCTCTCTACCATAGCTGTTTTATCAATATCATTCAGTGTTTTAATATTGCAGGCATAAAATCTTCTGTTTTCTTTTTCAGACAGAATTGGGGCAATGGCTTTTACCTCTTCCACCAGCTCTTCCGCTTGTTGCTCTGATATTTTTGACGAAAAAGGATAGGTTTTAAGGTTTCTTGCAAGCCTTATGCGACTGGAAATTACCACATCACTGTCTGGTACATTTTGTTCATACCATTTAAGCATTGCTTGCCTCCTCCTGCTTCATTACCTTTATTAAATCTCGAAGTCTTGCTGCTTCTTCAAACTCTTCCTTTTCAATTGCTTCTTGAAGGTTTAAAGTAAGTTTATCTATTTCTGAAATACCCTTTACCACTTTCGCTGTTTCTGCAACAGTAAACCCACGTGGTTTCTTTCCAACATGTTGTTCTGCACCTTGTATCCCCTTAAAGGTTTTTCCAAGCTGTGTATGAAAGTTATTATAACAATCGGCACAGCCAAAGCGTCCCTTTTGAACAAACTCATCATAAGTGGTATTGCAACTGGAACATGTAATGGTAGGCTTTACTTCACCTGTTTTCTTCTTATCATAAGTACTGTAATTATCAAGTAAGGTAGACAATAGATCACCTAAAGTTAACTCACTATTCATAATTGGTTTTTCCATTTGGAAAGAGGTGTAATCGGTAGCGCACTCCTCACATAAATGCTGTTCTTTTTTTAATCCATTCACTATCTCAGTGTATAAAATTTTAGCATCCTTCTTCTGACATCTATCACATAACATAGGTGTTACCCCCTTTCAAATTCACTGAAGATATCATTGACAATTTCATGTGCCTCTTCACAATTAATATTCTTGCAAAATGCCTTTGCTAACACAATCCGCAACTCATCACGCATCTCCTGAACCGCATATATTTTATTAATATCAACGGCAACCACTGCACCCTTTCTGCGATCCAGTTTTACATAACCCTCTTGCTTCAAAAGAGTGTATACCTTATTCACAGTGTGCATATTAATTCCTATGAGTTCCGCCAAGTCCCTTACAGAAGGAAGACATTCGCCTTCTTGGAGCTGTGATGTAGCAATTCCATAAATAATCTGATTTCTAAGCTGTATATAGATTGCTTCATCGCTATTAAAATCTATTTGCAAATACATGAAAACACCTCTTTGATTTCTCTTGCGGCTTACAACAAAACTCAACTATGCAGTAAATTGTTGTAACACAAAAAAGTACATTAGTTAAATAAAAGATACCAACATATAATATAAGCAAAAACAGCTCTACTTATTTCGTTATATCTGTTATATCTTTAATATAACAAATACACTATAAATGTCAATGCCTTTTATTTTAATGTACTTTTCCATCAATCTAATTTATCTACTGTTATCTTCTTCTTTTTTTAAGTTTTAACCAAAAACGAATGCTTACAAATGCCAACACACCGCTGATTGCACATAGAATTGCAATAAAGATAGCAGCCTTAGTTAAATTATTATTGTATTGTTTTTCTAATTCTATTATCTTATCTGCATCTACACCGTTATCTGTTTCAAATTTCTGTGGGTCTGGTTCATATCTGAGTAAAGTATTTTCCACTCTGTCAAAGCGATAAAAACTGGCTTCATCCTTTTCATTCATTGCATAAAGGAGTATGAAGTCGCTCGTTGCGTTGTCCTTAGGTACATAAGCAGTGACCGAATTGCCAGCCAAGGTTATACTGCTCACTTGATAACCTTCAGGTATTTGAACTTCACTGCCTGCTTCTATTAACTTAAATCTTCCACTAATAACAATATATTCCTCACCATCAATACTCACAATTTCAACATCCTTTGTTTCCCCTGATGGAGTTGGATTTGGTGGCGTTGTTGGCGTAACCTCAATTCCAGTCTTATTAACATGAATAGTATATTTTATGACGTCTCCCGATTCTGCTATCACAGAAATAATAACATTATTTTTTCCTTCTTGAAATTTTTCATTGCCTCCTATTGAAATTGTTGCTTTTTCATCTTCTGGCAATGCGGAAATAACTAATTCTTCTGTATCACTGTCAACATTAATATCATATTCTGTTATTCCGGAATCAAATTTTGGAGACAACTCGTAGGAACTGATTTTTAAAGATGCTAGTTTCGCATTTGTTGAAGCAGTTGGCTGCGCCTTGATATTTATAGTTAGTGCCGAACTTGAGACTGACATCTCATTTCCATTAGTAAATTCATAAATTGGTGTTCTTCCATCAAAGGAAATTTCACAATAGCCCGACTTAAGAGCTTCAAACTCCATAGTGTATCTTCTTGTGTTATCTCCTTGGAGTACCCCCATATCAGATACACTTAAAAGACCATCTCCTCCACTTATCACGGATTCTCCTTCCTTAAATTGAAGAAGTTCTTTATCATATGCTAAATATGCTTCAAAATCTCCAAAAAGCGTTTCCGAGTTAATGTTAATATAAACAAAAAGACTGTCTCCTACGGTTACTTCTTTCGAATCCGCGGTTATGGTAATTTCTGCACTAGCCGCCTGACAAGTTGTAGTTGTAGCAAACGCACCTGCTAAAAAGCAGACCATTGATACTATGTACATTATCATTTTCTTTTTCATGATGTTTTATATTCCTTCTTTCTTAAAATCCGGCCATCAGGCAAATCCCTGTGGCCGGACTATTTGGTCCATTCCTTTTATGTTACAAGCCACATTACAATATTCGTAATAGCTCAAACCTTTTTGCTAATCTCCTCGAGTAATTGTTACTTTATATACGACGACATCACCATTTTCAGCAGTAACAGGAATCAAGTATTCATTTTTGCCTTTATTAACCTTTAATGTCCCAGTTCCTGAAACCTTAGCCTTTGTACTTACCGTTGTTGCTGCAATTGTAATACTATCAACGGTGGAATCTACCACTATGGTATAGTTAAAGGTTGCATAATTGAACGTAGGTGTCAATGCTAATTTTGCTCCCGTAGAATCCGTAATATTTAATGTCTTCAGCCTATTATTTGGATTTAACATAGCTTTTGGAACATCAATCTTACTTGCTGGCATATTTAAGTAAACCGGGATGGAAAATACGATTGCTTTATCCGTCATGCCTGTGTAGGCTGTAAACATTTTCTTTCCTTCAGCATAGGGTGCTTCCACATTAGTCATATATTGATGATAGTAGGTAGAATACGAAGTAACATTAAATTTCTGAAGGTAAATTGTATTTTGCCCTTTACTAATATAACCATCACCTATGAAAGTGGAGCCTCCTACAATCGCACGATAAGGATTTGTCCAGGGAATCATGTAGGTTTTATTTAGTGTTTCACTGTTGGATCCGTTTTTTGCATAGGTTAAACCCTTTGCAATTGCGCCTCCACTGGCACTATCACTGGCTCCAATGTTATAGAAGTTATAATACCCTTCGTAACCTGGATATTTACCTGTGACACTACCGCTTAAAGTAGTTGCTCCAGTAACAACCTCCTGTTTTACTCTGGATGCAAGGTGATAAGGGCTTACTCCAGAATATTCTGCTGCCTTTACAAAGGTCTCTGCATAGGTATAGGTTTGCGTTTTTCCGTTATCATCAACAAAACTATAGGAGGTTTTGTAAAGTGCTGTCCCTTTTAGAATATTCTCTACACCCTCTACTACCTGATATGACTTCTGATAATTTAACAGCTCAAATTGGAAAATATACTCCGGCGTCATAAAATTTCTTGGATCCATAAAATAACCAATTGCAGCCTTAGAAGCTGTTACCCAGGAAGGTGCATCACGTACTGTAAATGTATCTGTACCCCAGTTATAATCACTTGCCGCAAAGGATTTCCATTCCAAAGCCTTTGAATTGGGGAGCACATTCTTCCCCGGAACACTCTCGGCAGTTATAACATCATTCCAATTCAAACCTGTTTTATATGCTTTAAATACCCAGTTTGGATATTTTTCATGTAATTCTAAGAGTGGTGCTATATAGCTTTGCGGGAAACCCTCTGCTAATAGCTTATCTGTAAAACTAAGGTTGTCCGTATTGGTTGGAGGATTTTCTGTTGCACTGTCCTCGTCTATGTATATATAGGCTACTTGAACGTAACCAGTTTTAATCGTTCCATTATTCCAAAAATCTACTTTGTAAAAGCTCTCACCCAAAACTGTAGTTTTGGCTGATACGATTACCTCTTGTGAAGCTTGTAAAACAATCGGATTCGATTTTTCATCATACATAAGACTCAAGCTATTGGAGGATACCTGAAAAACGTTTAGATAATATGTATTGCTCACATAGCCTCGATAAAGCTTCGTTACAGTATCTAAAACTTTAACTTCTACACCCTGCATATCCTTGCCGGATATTTCTGGCGATGGTGTTAATACAGGCGTAGGTGTCGGGGCTTTTGTTGGTGTCTTGGTTGGTGTCGGTGTTACCGTGGGTGCTTTTGTAGGAGCTTTTGTTGGCGTCTTCGTGGGTGTTGGTGTTACCGTGGGCGCTTTTGTAGGAGCTTTTGTTGGCGTTGGCGTCACCGTGGGAGTCGGTGTTGGTGTTGGTGTCGTTACTGAAAAAGTAGGTTTAAACTTTACTTTGGTAGCTTCAACATATCCAACATATTTAACTCCTGATATGGTTCTCGATACTTTCAACCACTTTACACCTGATTTGGTTGTTTCTGACCATAGGAGAACTTCTTGATTTTTCGTTATGCTAACAATATTACCAGTGGATTTATACTTAACATATGCCGAGGTACTTGAGGCATTGGATTTCAGCATTAGCTTGGTTTCAGAAACCATTGCTCTTATTCCTGTAGAACCGTATGTAATCTTGATATAATCAGTTGCTGCATACCCTGTTATCCACTTACCATTACTGGCAAAGGTGATTGCATACCACTCTGTTCCGTTTGTAGCTTTTGTTTTATTGATAACTATAACTGAAGCATTAATTGTTAAGGATGCCAGCTTATTGTAAGCAGTTCCGGGACCACTTCTAACATTTAAGGTTGTTGCAGTTACATTTCCCTTTACTTTAACTTCTTTTGCAATAACATTTGTTGCAGTATTGCCTGGTGTGGGTGTCACTGTAGGTTTCGGAGTTACTGTTGGTTTTACTGTAGGCGTTGGAGTTACTGTTGGCTTTACCGTAGGTGTTGGAGTTACAGTCGGCTTCACGGTTGGTGTTGGAGTCGTGCTTGAACTAACCGTAATATACTGCTTATATACATACCCTTCTACTGTCTTGCCATTAAATTTCAAAGAAGCTTTATAAAAGTCTCCCTCGTCCCCAAGTATCGAAACAGTCTCACCTTTTATAAGGTATACATTCGTACCATTCAGCTGAACAATCGCCGCAGTTAAGGATGGCTCTGCTCGAACATTTAGTGTAGATGCTGTTACTGTCCCCGTTTGAGCAGCCATTGCATGATTGCTGTTCCCAAATAATCCATACGGAATTATGAGTGCAGTTACCAAAAGAAAAATCATTGTCAATCTAAAATACTGTTTTCTCATACCATACCCCTTTCATTGAGTGAGCATTCGCTAAACCATGCATCAATGTTCCTTTTCGCCAATCACTCAGCAGAATTTGGAGTTGGACTTTATCAAGCCACGCATTGTAAGCAAGTTCCGTATAATGATGTCCATTATATGAATTAACTGTGGCACTTCTATGGCATTTGTGTGATTCTTTGTCTCATCTTCGCAAATTATGTAGTTTTTAAGTTAATTATCACCTTTTTGCGAGAATATTATTTACAATTATCTACAAATTCATATCCTTCAAGTTAATGTTTATTCAGAGCGTCCCTCCCGTAGGAGTATAGTATTATAAGGATACTTCACAAAGACTTGGCAGAGAAAAGAGAAGAGCAATACCTTCCCCTAATGCACTGTTTGACAGACAGACTGTTGGTTTTGTGGGACAAAAGCGAACACTTGTGTTCGACCATGGCCTACAAAACCAACAATCTGTCTGTCAATCTGTGTGTGAGGGAAGGTGTTGCTCTTCTCTTTTCTCATTCACAACCTATGCTTCCTCTATCGCCTTTCCGATATCGTTTCGCATATATTTATTTGCAAAATCCACCCAGCCGGCTGCTTCATAGGCTTTAGCTCTTGCTTCTTTCAGATTAGTGCCAACAGCTGTAACTCCAATTACACGTCCTCCATCGGTCACTAGCTTATCTCCGACTTTTTTCGTTCCGGCATGAAAGGCATAATAATCTTTCTTTCCTTCGAATTCTTTTAATCCATCGATCGGCAATCCCTTTGCATATTTCTCCGGATATCCGAAGGACGCCAGAACTACACATACTGCTGCATTATCCTCGAACTCCAGATTTACTTGATTAAGCTTCCCTTCCAGACAAGCCTCAATGACATCTACCAAATCATTCTTCATTCTTGGTAATATTACTTGTGCTTCCGGGTCACCAAAACGAGCATTGTATTCAATAACGATTGGTCCATTCTTTGTCAACATCAAGCCCACAAAAAGAATTCCAACAAACTCTCTTCCTTCAGCCCTCATTGCAGTCATTGTTGGCAGATAAATATGCTCTCTGCAATATTCATCAATTTCCTTTGTGTAGAAAGGGCTAGGAGAGAAGGTTCCCATGCCTCCGGTATTTAACCCTTTATCGCCATCCTTTGCACGCTTATGATCCTGTGCACTGGTCATTGGTATAATGTTTGTCCCATCACAAAATGCCAGAACAGATACTTCACGTCCAACCACGAAGTCTTCAATTACAAGTCGATCACCTGCAGACCCAAACTGCTTGTCTTCCATGATTTGCTTGATTCCGTCCATAGCTTCCTTATGATTATTACAGATTAAAACTCCCTTTCCAAGAGCTAAGCCATCTGCTTTTAATACCAAGGGATAGGTTTTATTTTTTATATAGGCAACTGCCTGCGAAGGATGATCAAAGCTTTCATAAGCAGCAGTTGGAATATTGTATTTTTTCATTAATTCCTTAGAAAATGCTTTGGAACCCTCTAAAATTGCAGCATTTTTACGAGCTCCGAACACACGAAGTCCTCTTTCTTCAAAAACATCCACAATGCCACCTACCAAAGGATCGTCGGGTCCAACAATAGTTAAATCAATATTTTCCTTTACTGCAAATTCTGCCAGCTGTACGTATTCATTTACTGATATATTAACACACTCTGCTACTTCTGCTATCCCAGCATTTCCAGGTGCACAAAAGAGCTTTGTTACCCTTGGGCTCATCGCTACCTTCGTTGCTATTGCATGCTCTCTTCCTCCAGAGCCAATAATTAATATCTTCATCTTTGTCCTCCATTACGGTACTTTTCACCACACTTTGGTGAAATACATATTTTAACTTCAAATTTATAGGAAAAAGCAGAAAGCAGGAAAATGCCTACTATCTGCTTTGTTCTATCGTCTATTATAAAACGATTACTCGGTTATTCTCAATCATTATCTTTTTCTTTGCTATTAATTCAACTGCCGCTGGTAAAAGCTCCCATTCCGCTTCTTCCATAACTCTTTTTTGAAGTATCTCCGGGGTATCTCCTTGTTGAACCATAACAGCTTTTTGAAGAATAATGGGTCCTGTATCTACACCTTCATCCACAAAATGCACGGTTGCACCAGTTACCTTCACTCCTCGATTAAGTACAGCTTCATGTACCTTAAGCCCATAGTAACCATCTCCACAAAAGGAAGGGATTAAAGAGGGGTGGATGTTGATAATTCTGTTTCTATAACTTCTTAATATGGAATTTGGAATAATCAACAAGCATCCTGCCAAAACAATTAAATCTGGTTGATAACTGTCAATTAGATTTAACAATGCATCAGCAAATAAATCCTGATTTCCAAAGTCCTTTTTAAGAATTGTATGTCCCGGTATTCCATATTTCTTAGCCCGTTCCAGGGCATAGACACCTGCTTTATTGCTAATCACAACCTCAATCTTAACGTCAGTGAGCTTTTTTTGTTCTATCTCATCGATCAGAGCTTGTAGGTTCGTTCCTCCTCCTGATACAAGAACTGCTAGCTTTAGCATAAGCTAACTCCCTTCTCACCTTGAACAGCCTCTCCAACAATATAAGCCTTTTCACCAGCTTCTTTTAGAAGTCTTATCGCTGTATCTGCCTCTTTATTATCAACTGCAATCATCATGCCAAGCCCCATATTATAGGTATTGTACATCATCTGCTCTTCAATATCTCCATCCTTTGAAAGCATCTGGAAAATAGGTGGAATATCATAGCTATTCTTAATAATTCTTGCATGAATCCCTTCTGGCAGCATTCTAGGAATATTCTCGTAGAAACCGCCGCCCGTGATATGACTGCAAGCCTTTACAGTAATATTACTATTCTTTAAGCCTTGTAATGCTTTCACATAAATCTTAGTAGGGGTTAAAAGAGTTTCACCTAACGTTGATGAAAGTGACTCATAGTAGGTATCCAAGGTTTCTCTTTGCATACGAAATACCTTTCTAACCAGTGAATAACCGTTGCTGTGAATTCCAGAAGACGCTATACCAATTAAGGTATCTCCTGCCTTCAAGGATGCTCCTGTAATCAGCTTTTTCTGGTCTACAATACCAACTGCAAACCCAGCCAAATCATACTCATCCTCTGGATAAAAACCAGGCATTTCAGCCGTTTCCCCACCAATGAGTGCCGCGTTTGCCTGTTTGCAGCCTTCTGCTACACCTTTCACTATGGTCGCAATCTTTTCCGGTTCATTTTTTCCACAAGCAATATAATCTAAGAAAAATAATGGTTCCGCACCTGCACATGCAATATCATTCACACACATTGCCACACAGTCGATACCTATGGTATCATGCTTATCCAATAAAAATGCAATTTTTAATTTTGTTCCAACGCCATCTGTACCAGATACTAAAGTGGGCTGTTCCATATTTTTAAAGCTTGATAAGGAGAATGCTCCCGAGAAACCGCCGATATCTGATAATACCTCCTTGCGCATTGTTCCCTTGATATGTTCTTTCATAAGATCAACCGCTTTATAACCTGCCTCAATATCGACCCCAGCCTTTTTATAGTCCATATAAAACCTCCCAATCCGGCAAAATAGCCTAAGTAGTAATCTATCCTAAATCTCGTATATCCATCCATTTATGCTCACATTTTAGCATAATCACCTTTGTTTGTCGTTAATTTTTGGCGGAAAATTTCTTATGCTTTTTATTAGTCATCCTAATAACCTTATTAATTTACTAAAAATTACAGCATTATTTCACAAGAACTGCAAATAATAATAGCAAATTTTTTGAAGGAGGCTGGATAAAATGCCATTAAAGAAAAGCACACGTAATTCGAATAATACCAGTATTAACACCAGTAATAATACAACTAGCAGTTCCACGAATAGTGCCAGCAATAGCTCAACCAATGACAC
>JAFACO010000287.1 GCA_023425485.1 Bacillota bacterium | reverse complement strand
CTTATTCAAATAGATGAATTGATGTCATCCATTAATGAATAGCCTTTTCTAATATTTTAGTTCAATATTATTAACTAAATGCGTATTTACATATTGCAGATATTCTTATTAAATAATTATGACCTCTTATTTAAAACTTGGGTACTACTGCACCGTCATAAGTATCATTAATAAACTGCTTAACGGCGTCACTTTGAAGAGCCTCAAGAAGAACTTTGATATCTTTTCTATCTTCGTTACCCTCTTTTACAGCAATGATGTTACCATAAGTTTCTGCTGCTAAAGAATCTTTACCTTCAACTACTAATGCATCTGTTCCTACGCTTAATCCAGCCTCTAATGCAACATTACCGTTAATTACCGCAAGATCAACATCCTGCTTAGATCTTGGAATTTGTGCTGCTTCAAGTTCAATAATATCTATGTTTTTTGGATTCTCTTCAATATCATTCTTTGTAGCATTTAGACCAACGCCTTCTTTTAATGTAATCAATCCTTGTGCTTCTAATAATAATAAAGCTCTTGCTTCATTGGTCGTATCATTAGGAACTGCAATTTTAGCTCCCTCTGCTAATGCATCAAGGCTTGTTGTTTTTCCAGCATAGATACCCATTGGCTCATAGTGAATAATTCCTGCAGATACTAATTTTGTACCATTCTCTTCATTTTGTGAATTAAGATATGGTACGTGTTGGAAATAGTTCGCATCAAGATCCCCTGCATCAAGTGCAACATTTGGTTGAACGTAATCGGAATATTCAACAATCTTCAATTCATAACCAGCTTCTTCAATGGCTGCTCTAGCCTGCTCTAAAATTTCTGCATGAGGTGTAATGCTTGCGCCTACAGTGATAACTTTGTCTTCCCCACCCTTTTTTCCGCAACCTACCAGTGCTGCGCTTACTAAGGTTAATACTAATAATACTGAAATAACTTTTTTCATTATGTAGCCTCCTATTAATTTTTTATTTTTTCTGTGTTTTCATTCCAATTTTAAGTTTTGGATTGTTGCACAGCTAAAATCATTAGTTTGAATATCTTTTTTCCTTCATAATAATTCTTATTACAATAAGAATTATTACTTATTAAGTAGTCAATTGCTATTAAACTAGGAAGAGTCTGCCCTGTTTGACCTTTTATCACTTTAATGCAACAAGGTGCACAGTATAAAAAAAACAGGATAGCCTTGATAAGCTTCCTGCACTTAGTTTTAATTGACTCAAAATAGTTGTTATCTCTTTTTTATCAACGTTAAAACATCACATTCACTTATCGGGTAAATATGTTCCATCGACATGCTGCACATGCCACACATATAATTACACATTGTCATGAATGATGTTCTCATCGTTTACCCTCCAAATCATTACCTATAATACAGATATTCTTTAATGGTTTTGAGTATACCCTATCTCTTTATTGTTGTCAATCTTTATTTTAATTTATCTTTGTTTTAATTTATCTTTGTTTTAATTTATCTTTATCTTATTTATTCTTATTTTAATATATAAATTTTTATGCATTAAATTCCTTCATTCATGTATCTATGACATTTTGTTACATAATAAAATATGCTTAAGATTCCTATTTAACTATAACTACGAAATATTAAGAATTATGTTCTCACTTAACTTCCTTCATCTGATCCAAAATCTTTTCCGCCAGTAATAAATCCTCTGGCGTTGTCAATTTTATATTGTGATAATCACCTTGCAGCATTTTTACTGGCATCTTTTGATACAATTCATATAACATTGCATCATCTGTTATTCCCAATTTTTCCTTATCAGGCTCTTTATAAAACTTCTGATAGGACATCATAATTGAATCATATTGAAAAGCTTGGGGAGTCTGTGCTGCCCATAGAGTATTACGGTTAGGGGTGGAAATCACAACCCCTTCCGAATTAACAATCTTTATGGTTTCTTTCACCTGTGTACCAATTAAACAAGCCTTGGTAATCTTAACCTGTTCTATGATTTCTTTAATTAAATCCGGAGTAATAAATGGTCTTGCTCCATCATGAATTAAAACATAATCAGTTCCATTTGCCTGCAGCAATCCTTGATAAACAGAATCATACCGTTCTTTTCCACCTTCAAGAATGCAGGATACTTTAGTTAGTTCATACTGCTGTACTATACTTTTACAATATTCCACCTGTTCCTTACTGGTGACTAGGATAATGTCATCAACAGCGCTATCTTCAAAAGCCTTGAGAGAATAAAACAGAACCGGTTTGTCACGCAATGTTAAAAACTGCTTTGCAACAGAAGTATTCATTCTTGTTCCTTGTCCAGCAGCTAACACTATTGCTGTAATCTTATGTTCCATATTTAGCCTCCATTACTCTTTCTGTTACATAAATCATATCAATACTCTTATAATTTATTTTAGCCCTATTATCTTTCACCTATTTTTAGATTAGGAACAGCATTTAGATCAAGCCCTGCTCTGGCACCTCTTTTATATTCATAATAGGCTGCTGCACCAATCATTGCGGCATTATCCGTACAATAAACAGGTGAGGGATGATAAAAGGAAAGACCGTTTTTTGAACAGGCTGCTACCATTGCCTCTCTAAGGGAGGAGTTCGCAGCTACACCTCCGGCAAGTGCAACCTTTTTCATCCCATAATCCTTAGCTGCCTGTATTGTTTTTGAAACCAATACGTCGATTACTGCTTCTTGAAAGGAAGCAGCAATATCAGCACGGTTGATTTCTTCCTGTTTCATTTCACATATATTGATATGATTTAAAACAGCAGATTTAAGACCGCTAAAGCTAAAGTCATAAGGAGCCCCTTCGATTTGAGCACGGGGAAAAGCAATCGCTTTTCTGTCTCCTTCTTTTGATAACTTATCAATCTTTGGTCCGCCTGGATACCCAAGTCCAATTGCTCTGGCAACCTTGTCAAAGGCTTCTCCAGCCGCATCATCTCTAGTTCTCCCTATGATTTCATATACGCCATACTCTTTTACTAAGACTAAATGGGTATGTCCACCTGAAACAATTAAGCATAAAAAGGGTGGCTCTAATTCTTTATTTTCAATATAATTTGCAGATACATGTCCTTCAATATGATGCACCCCAACAAGAGGCTTCTTTGTCGCAAAACTTATTGCTTTCGCTTCTGCCACACCAACCAATAATGCTCCAACCAAACCAGGACCATAGGTTACGCCTATTGCTGTAATATCCTCCAGTGTTACCTTCGCTTCTGTTAGTGCTTCTTCTATTACCTGATTAATTTTTTCTATATGTTTTCGGGAGGCAATCTCCGGTACCACTCCTCCATATAGTTTATGAAGCTCTATCTGGGAGGATATAATATTTGAAAGTACCTCTCTGCCATCTTTTACAACGGCTGCTGCCGTTTCATCACAAGAAGTTTCTATTGCTAATATTAATGTATTCTCTGTCATTTCATCTCCATCATACCGCATTACGGCTCTTACGAAAATTATTACTCGTCTTTATCAAATTCCAGTGTAACACTCTTTCTATCTTTTCCTAGCTTCGCATTCTTATATATTTTTTTTGCTTCTCCGATAAAATCATCTGGTCGGATTAAGGATGGGCTATAATGTGTCAACCATAATTCTGCCACTTCAGCTTCCCTAGCGAGTCTTGCTGCATCACAAAAGGTCATATGCTTATATTCTTTTGCCTTATTATCCTTATCTTGTTCACCATACATGCCTTCACAAATGAACAGGTCCGATCCTTTGGCATTGTCAGCAATTATTTTAATTGGCCTTGAGTCCGTGCAATAAGTCACTTTAATTCCTTTTCGTTCCGGTCCAATTACCATATCAGGTGTATAAGTAATATCTCCATCAACAATCGTATCACCCTTTTGAAGTCGGTTCCAAAACTTTTGAGGTATTTGATTTTCTAAGGCCCTCTCCGCAAAGAATCTTCCACCACGTCTGATGGTAACACTGTATCCGTAACAAATAACATTATGCTTTACCTGGAAAGCCTTAATGTTATAGCCGTTAATCTCAATCGTTTCCTCTTGTGCTGATAGCTCTATGAATTTCAATTCAAATGGGAGCTCAGGTGCAATAACTCTAAGAGAATTCACCACTCTTTCCAAACCTTTAGGACCAATTAATGTAACTGGCTGGGTACGTTCTGCATTTCCCATGGAAAGAAGAAGTCCGGGTAACCCACTAATATGATCCCCATGATAATGAGTAAAACATATGATATCAATGGAGTGAAAGCTCCAACCTTTTTCTCTAATGGTAATCTGCGTACCTTCTCCACAATCTATTAATAAGCTGCTGCCATTAAATCTGGTCATCAATGCAGTTAACCATCTTCCTGGTAACGGCATCATACCACTTGTACCAAGTAAACATACATCTAACATTTTTATGCCTTCCTTATTTATAATCTACCTTTATTATACCCCATTCTGCTATCCTAAATCTTTGCAGGGTAAAGGGGTTAAACGAAATGTCAATCTAATATGCACCTATTTTAACAGTAGTTTCTCTGGTTTGTCCACAATTTTGTTTTGTGTATCCTATGTCCATCCTTCCCTTTACCTTTACTAATACTAAAAAGACTACAGCCAATTATCTATTAGATAACCTTAGCCGTAGTCTTATATTGTTTGATATAAATAAGTCTTATTAGAGAATTTCCAACTTTTTCTTAACTTCAACAGGAATACTGAATTTCGAAACAATTTCCTCATAACATTCTTCACATAGATTGAAATGGTGTATTTCCATATCCCTCTTTGAGAAATAACCCCATTCCTTAGAAGCCTCGAAAGCATCTTCCTTAAGAATCCCATTCTCAACCTTAAGCTCCTTACCGCAAGAATTGCAGTGTAGTGGCACCTTTGTCCTTTTAACAATTCTATCTGCACTTTTCACGACTCGTCCCCCTCTTGTTCATAAAAGCTTATTGCTCTTAGGAATATTATAAACGGTAATGCTCCATATTTATAGTGGGAATTACTGTATCGGTTTTAGCCACATTATAACAGCATCCTCATTGGGTTTCGTATAGAAATCTTTGCGTATACCTGCTTTTTCAAATCCAAGGCTCTCATAAAGATGGATAGCTGGTGCATTCGAGTATCTAACCTCCAAAGTCAGTGAGGTAATACCCCTATGTTTTGAATTCTCGAGAAGTACGGTAAGCATTTGGTGACCAATTCCCTGGTTCCGAAACTCTTTTTTTACCGCAACATTATAAATATAACCTTCTCCAGCAACTCCCCAGTAACCACAGTATCCAGCAACCATACCTTCGTGTTCAGCCACTAAATACTCATTATTACTATCCTTCAGGGAGCTATTAAAATCCTCTTTACTCCACGGGTCCGAAAATGTTTGCTGTTCAATTATATCCACCTGTTCTAAATCATCCTCAATCATCCTTCGAATAAACATATCCTTCACCATGTCTTTCATCCAGTTCAATTAACTTCTATTTTTTTCTGCAAGTTCTCTTTCTGCCTGTGATAGTCTTAGATATACAGGTTCATGCTCTGTTGCGGTCTCAATTAAATTCTTCTTATAATATTGAATTGCTAATGCTCCAAGAGCACCTGCTCTTTGTTTATTTAAATGCATTGGTGCAAATATAGCCTTTCCTATTAACTCTTGTGAAATAACTTCCTTATGGACATCAGCACCATCACCAAGAAATATTACCTCTCTGTTTAAATCTTTTATAATCAATAGAATTTCTTCCAACGCAATGGCGGTTTGTGGGTATAAAACGTTCAATTCCGCACCCTGAACTTCATATAACCCCGTATATACCTGATTCCGTCTAGCATCCATCATTGGGCAAACTACTTTCTCTGTTCCAAACAAATTATAAGCCAGACCCTCCAACGTTGGAACCGGTATGATGGGTTTATTAAGTGCCAACCCCAGTCCCTTTGCTGTAGCAGAGCCAATCCTAAGTCCGGTAAAGGAACCTGGTCCAGAGGATATTGCGATTGCATCTATTTGATTTAAATCAAGTTCTACCCTACTCACTATTTCATCCAACATAGGCAATAAAGTTTGTGAATGTGTTTTCTTAAAGTTTAATGTATATTCTGCCAGTACAGACTCCTCAGTCACAATGGACACACTAGCCACTAATCCTGAGCTATCAAGTGCTAATATCTTCATTCTTGTTGTTCCCTCTCTAACTTTTTCAGATTACTTTTCTTCAACGATAATTATTCTATAGTCAAAACCCTGTTCTAACTGCTTTTGAATGGTAATATTGGTACGTTTTTTGGGTAACAGGTCCTCAATTAATTCTGCCCATTCAATAAGACAGACCCCTTCTCCATAAAAATAATCCTCATACCCGATTTCCTCCATCTCATCAATATCGGAGATGCGGTATACGTCAAAGTGATAAAAGGGCAGCTTTTCTCCCTCATATTCCTGAACTATAGTAAAGGTAGGACTATTAACAGCTTCCAATATCCCTAAGCCTCTGGCAAACCCCTGAGTAAAAACAGTCTTTCCTACTCCTAAATCCCCACTTAGGCAATAGATTTCACCCGGTTTTGCATTACTTCCCAACTGGAGGCCAAACTGATAGGTGTCCTCTGATTTAAAACTCTCTATTGTCATATTAAAATCATGCCTTTCTAAACACTGCGGCTATATTCTATCTTATTGCTATACTCTTTGTAATCGGCATTATTATAGCAGATATATACAAAAAAAGATAGAGCATCTTTCCTTATGATATAGAAAGAACGCTCTATCTCCTTAATATAAGCGATAGTATAAGTAAAGCTATTTGTCGTTTCATCTTGAAGAAACTATATCTAACCTTTTGGGTACGATGATTAATTTTCCCCTCTATTTAACGAAATAATACACCTTTGGTCAATCGATAAGTGTAATATCCAACCACTGATATCATAATACCTTTAAAAATGTTAAACGGTGTTATACCAATAATAACCATAGTTCCTAAATCCTTAATTGCAGGTACCGTCGTAGCCGCCAAACCAACTACATTATCCAAGCCACCAAATAAGGTTGCATATAAAGGTATCATAACAAAATAGTTAAGCAACGCTCCAGTTAGTGTCATACTTAGAGTGGCAATTGTAAAAATTACCGCCATTGCTACTGCATTTTTTACACCTGTATTTGCTTTTATCGTATTTTGAGCCTGATTACGTTCTATGGCTTTTGATTTTCTAATCTTATTTAGAATTCCTACTGGCAGGATAAAAGCACAACTTATTAAAAAGTTTGCCAATTCACCAACCATACCAGTTGATGATGCAGTCAGTGCTTTAATTAAATTTTTAATAAATTCAATCATAACTCCTGATAATGGTCCAAACTGAAGTGCTGCTATAATCGCTGGAATGTCACTAAATTCCAATTCCAAAAAACCTAAATGCTTATAGGGAAGATGAACAAACATAAGCACGTAGGAAAGTGCAGAAAAAAGACCAAGAATTACTGTTTGTTTCGTGGAAAATAAAGTACCATTTGTTTTTGCTGTTGCATTTGCTTTCATAATAATCTCTCCTTTTTAATTGCAAAGGAAATTCTTTGGGTTATTCGTATTATAAGATTGATGATTTACATTATAGTATGTATGTTAATAACCAAAAAAATCCCCGACTCCAAATATTGAAATCGGGGAATTGATTATAATCCATCTTATAATACTGTTTTTCTTCTCTCATCCAGACTTTACTGTCGGTTTTGGAATTTCACCAAATCAATCCTTGTATTAACAAGGAGTCGCGGACTTTACCGCCGGTAGGGAATTTCACCCTGCCCCGAAGACTTACCTTTATTAAGTTTTACAACCTCATCATATAACAGCTTCTAACCTATGTCAATAGTTTTTACGAAGTCATATATTGTATATTTTTCTAGGTGCCTTTTAAACTGTATAATACAAGCTATCATCTAATCAAATTCATAAAATATTGCCAAACAAAAGATCTTTCATTACACCTGCTGCCTCTCTTACATAATAATTAATTGTAAGTATTTGATCCGACGGGGCTGCTAATCCTTGAACATCTGTCAACCCTTGTTTTTTAGCAATACATATGGAACGAAAAACATGAAAGCCATTTGTAACTACTGCAATAGATGTATTGTCATCCGGTAAAAGCCGCTTGCTAAATTGAATATTTTCAACAGTATTGGTAGAATTGGCTTCCATTATGATTCTATTTTCGTCTATGCCCTGTTCCAGCAAATAGCGACTCATTGCTTCTGCTTCCGATAGGTTCTCACCCGGGCCTTGACCACCTGATACAATCACCTTTGTATCTAAATTAGAATTAAGATAATCTTTAGCTGTATCCAGTCTATACTTAAGAGACTTCGTGATTCTATCACCTCGAACTTGTGCTCCAAGTACGATAAGATATTCTACCCCTGGCTTAGCTTCTTTCTGAGAATGATAAATGATTGTCCCTTCCAGTAGTAATCCGAAGCAAACCCCGATTGCTATTATTGCTATCATTATATGACGAATTAGACTTGGTAGTTTAATCTCGTTTTTCATGATATAAATTATAACAAGACTAATGAAGAATAAGCCGATAGCCGCGCAAATCCAAAACCATGCAAAGGCTGTACCAACACCAGCATACGTTGTAATGACTCCATAATAGACAAGACAAAATATTCCTCCAAGAATACATAGTACAAATAAAATACCCATAATCGCCTCACCTTTACTTTCAGGATATGCCGTATTGTAAAGTTAATCTATTTCTTATAACTTAGGTTTACCAGATACACTTTTCCCTTATAACTTCATTGTAAGCTGAATTCTCTTTTTAGCCACATCTACGCTAAGAACCTTAACTTCAACAATATCGCCTACGCTTACCACATCCAGAGGATGCTTTACAAATTTCTTATCAGAAAGCTGTGAAATATGAACCAGTCCATCCTGATGTACTCCGATGTCAACAAAGGCACCAAAATCTATTACGTTGCGAACGGTTCCCTTAAGCTGCATACCCTCTGTCAGGTCCTTCATCTCCAACACATCTGTACGAAGAATAGGCTTTGGCATCTCATCACGTGGATCCCTACCTGGTTTTTCAAGTTCCTTAATAATATCAGTTAAGGTAATCTCACCAACTCCGAGTTCCTGGGCAAGCTTATGCTTATCTTTTATTTTCTTACCAATAGTAATGATTTCTTCACCTTGATCAGCTGTTGTAACCCGTTCCACCTTCTCTAGCTTAACCTCTTGCACAGATACACCATTACCTACTGCGGCAGCAAGGGCTTTACCAAAAGCTGTATCCTGCGTCTTAACTGAGATAGTAGCTTTTTTCTCCGGTTTCTTCTCTGGCTTTTTCTCAATCTTCTTTTCTGGTTGCTGTTGCTTTTGTTTCATTGCCTTTTGCTGCAATTCTTTAATATCATCCAGGGTTAGTCCCAGGGTTACCAATAAATTCTGGGTTGCTTCATAGGATTCCGGATGAACACCGGTTGCATCCAGAGGATTATCACCACCGGTAATTCTCATAAAACCTGCGCACTGTTCAAACGCTTTTGGACCTAACTTAGGAACCTTAAGAAGTTCCTTACGGCTATCAAACCTTCCGTTCTCCTCACGATAAGCAACTATATTCTTTGCAATTGCTTTACTTACACCGGACACATGCTCCAATAAGGATACGGAAGCTGTATTTAAATCAACACCAACCTTATTTACACAATCTTCTACAACTCCTGATAAAACCTCACCCAGTTTCTTCTGGTTCATATCATGCTGATATTGTCCAACACCAATGGATTGAGGATCAATCTTAACAAGTTCAGCAAGTGGATCTTGTAATCTTCTAGCAATAGAAGCTGCACTTCGCTGTCCTACATCAAAGCTAGGAAATTCCTCTGTGGCAAGCTTACTTGCTGAATATACAGAAGCTCCTGCTTCATTTACTATAATATATTTCAAAGGTCTGTTGATTTCCTTTAATAAATCAACAATTACTATCTCTGATTCTCTGGAAGCAGTACCATTTCCAACTGAAATTAAAGAAATGTTATACTTATCAATCATTCTCTTTAATACAATTTTAGCTTCTTCCACCTTATTCTGTGGTGCAGTTGGATAAATAACCGTAGTATCCAGTACTTTACCCGTACTATCTACAACTGCTAACTTGCAACCAGTACGAAATGCTGGATCCCATCCAAGCACAACCTGTCCGGCAATTGGAGGCTGCATAAGCAGCTGTACAAGGTTTTTACCAAATACCTTAATTGCCCCATCCTCTGCCTTCTCTGACAGATCATTACGAATTTCTCGTTCGATTGCAGGTGCAATCAGTCTCTTATAGCTATCTTCAATGGTTGTCCTAAGCAGGTCATTTGTGTACTGATTGTCCTTAAGGATTACCTTTTTCTCCAAATAGCGAAGGATTCTTTCTTCCGGAGCTATAATTTTTATTGTGAGGATTTTTTCATTTTCACCACGATTTATCGCCAGAATTTTATGACCTGCTAATTTTTCAATTCCATCTTCAAAATTATAATACATCTCATACTCAG
>JAFACO010000234.1 GCA_023425485.1 Bacillota bacterium | reverse complement strand
TCTTAATAGTGGAGTATTAATTCAAAAGCCTTCGCTGATGCAGGTTAAGGAGATGATTTTACGCCATGCTGCCCTTTCAATTGAATATAAAGGTGAATATATTGGTATTAGAGAAATGAGAAAGCATGTTGCCTGGTATACTACAGGATTTGCCGGTGCCGCAAGATTAAGAAATCGTGTAAATGAAATTGAAACTATGGAGGATCTAGTAATATTATTAGAGGAATATGAAGACTAATAGAAATCATAAGAAATGACGAAATAAGATGCATTTCGAGAAAACCTATTATTAATAATTTACAAAAATAGACGGTTTATATAAAATGTGATTGCATTTTTTTCAAAATAAGATATAGTATATCTATTGGGAAGACATTTGTATGCCATACAAGAACAATTGGAGGATTAGAGATGAGCAAATTAAGAGTAGGTATCCTTGGTGGAACTGGAATGGTTGGGCAGCGTTTTATTGCCTTACTGGAGAACCATCCATGGTTTGAGGTTGTATCAGTTGCTGCAAGTCCTAGAAGTGCAGGAAAGACATATGAAGAAGCAGTGGGTAACCGTTGGAAGATGACAACACCTATGCCTGATAGTGTTAAGAATTTAGTCGTTAAGGACGTAAATGAGGTTGAAAAAGTAAGCGCTGAGGTTGATTTTGTATTTAGCGCTGTTGATATGACTAAGGACGAAATTAAAGCGATTGAAGAAGCATATGCAAAGGCAGAAACTCCTGTAGTATCCAATAATAGTGCTCATCGCTGGACTCCTGATGTACCGATGGTAGTACCTGAATTAAATGCAGAGCATTTTGATGTAATTGCAGATCAGAGAAAACGTCTTGGAACAGAAAAAGGCTTTATTGTAGTTAAGCCAAACTGTTCTATCCAGAGCTATACACCTGCACTTCATCCACTTAGACAATATGGAATCAAACTTGTTGTAGCTACCACCTATCAGGCAATTTCTGGTGCAGGCAAAAACTTTGCTGATTGGCCTGAGATGGTGGATAATATTATCCCTTACATTGGCGGTGAGGAAGAAAAGAGTGAACAGGAACCGTTAAGAATTTGGGGTAAGGTTGAGGATGGTAAAATTGTGAAAGCAGATGGACCAATGATTACAACACAGTGTATCCGAGTACCAGTAACAGATGGCCATACAGCTGCTGTATTTGTTAGCTTTGATAAGAAACCATCCAAGGATGAGATTTTAAAGGCTTGGGCAGAGTTTAAAGGTCTTCCACAAGAGCTTGATTTACCAAGTGCTCCAAAGCAGTTTATTAAATATTTTGAAGAGGATAATCGTCCGCAGATAAAGCTTGACCGTGATTATGAAAATGGTATGGGCGTATGTTTTGGCAGATTACGCGAAGATAGTGTATTTGATTACAAGTTTGTCGGTTTATCCCATAATACGGTACGTGGTGCAGCTGGTGGTTCCGTTTTGACAGCCGAGCTATTAAAAGCATTGGGTTATATTACAGCAAAATAATAACATATAAAAGGATGGCAAAAAACTGTTGGATCTCGTTATTACTGAAATCCAACAGTTTTTTATGATAGAACTATTTAAAATATTTAACCCAAAATCTTTATAGTTGTAAGAACTAATTAAAAATATAATCTATAAACTCTATGGTATCCTCTTCATGCTTGGAATTTGAAAGAATACCAAGTACATAAGGCTGACCTTGATAGGACAGGTCTTTAAATAAGTCTGAATTTGTTAAATATATTCCATAAGCTGATTTTGCAGCTTCGTCCTCTGTAGAGGTAATAAAAAATTCATCTGTAAGTGAGCTGTAGATATCTGTGGGCAATTCATCGGACAGCTTCTGAAAATATCCAATTTGAGCATATTTAATAAAGTCTGACTCTGGTGCAATGATAACATCAACTTCACCAGCTGAAATATAGGTATCAAGTACCTGCTGCATATTAGAGAAAGGACTTCCTTCCGCTGTTGAAAAATAAAATTGAGTATTAATAATAACCTCTTCGTGTGCGGGGTCTAATTTAAGGTGTTCAGAGTATTCCGTCAAAAACTCATTCTTAATGTCTTCATCCAAGGGTGAATTTAGAACAGCCGCATAAAAGACAGGATTTACATTAGGAGTTACAAGTTCATAGACGAAATATGCAATAAGTCCTGCTACTCCAATGATAACAAAAGCATGAATTTTATAATATTCCCATAAATAAGAAAGCTTAGCACTAAAGTTCATGGAACTTAACTTCTCTTTTTCAGATAATTCAATACGATCCTGGTAGATAATTGAGTTATCATCCATTCTAGATTGTTTAGGCATAGAAAACCTCACTTTTTATCTTTTAATATAGTTAGTTTTATTTGATTCAAAACAAAAGCAGTCTTGATATTAACAAGTTTTTATGGATATCAATAAGTATTAGTTTAGCACAATCACAATTGGAAAAAAAGAAATTAATTATAAAAAATATCTTAATTAAGTTATAAAAACAGCTACTCACCAGGCATTAATTGCAGAGTGGGTAGCTGTTATGATTTATAAATTAATCAATCGTGAAAGTATCAGCAATACTGACACTTTATTCAAATATATTAATAGTAATAAAAGCTATTGATTAAACTTTGAACATCTATGCCCAGTTTATCTGAAAGACTGGTTATGAAAGCTTCGAGGTCAATGGTTGAAGTATAGGAATCTACATCATTAATATCATAGATTGTTGCACCTTCTGCAGGGACACTAGCTTCATAATTATTTAAATATTCTGCATCAGTGGTTAAAGTCACTAGCGGTTCAGCACCCATCTGGACTACAATTTCACTTAATTGATGATTGTCTTTTTCATCAAAATTAATTAAAATTTGTGCTCCAAATAAATCTATGGAAGAAATATTGATGGAACCATATTGATATGCATAATTGTTCTTTTTAACGGTCTTTAAATCGTCATAGGAGATATCAACGCTTACTGGTGCACCGTATTCTCCAGTATTAACAGTGGCTGATGCAGAGCCAGTGTAAGCATCATTCTTTACTGTTTGGCTGCCTGATAAAACAAGATAATCTATTTCATCATCTTTTACAAATACTTCATACTCGGAATAGTTACTGTCTTCTAAGTAAGTATATCCAATTACATCGCTTTCGCCTTCTACGCTAAAGGTACGGCCAATAATCTTGCCTTTATTGTCTACATATACCTGCATTTCAAAATCGTCATAAAGTATCGTATTATCCTCATCTTCAAGATTATCTAATGAGTCGTCTATATAGTCTTGATAATCCTCTTCTTCCAAACCATAAATAGAAGCGATACTAATGAAATCTTTATCGATCTTAGCTGCTTTAAGAAGGGATGTCAGTATCTTCTTAGCATCCTCATCTGTAATTGTAACAGTTAATAAGGTGGCATCAGTGGAAAGAGTCTCTAAAGAAAGTGTTTCATTGTTTGTAAGTGTTGCCTGACTAATATTATCAAGGATTAAACTACTATATTTTTTGATTAACTGTTCAATAAAATCAGCGGTAAAGGTATCCATAATCTCGCTATATTCAGGAGTTATAAGGTTCTCTCCAGCAAGTTCTTCTGTGGAGATATTTAGATAGTCACTGCTAAGCTCTGGAAAACGTACGAAAATATCGTCCATTGCATTGTTCATAATTATTTCAGCACTAATTAAATCAATCTGATTCAAAGATAAGGTGAAGTTTTCATTAAGGTATTTATCATCTTTACCAATTAGGGCGTCAATGCCAATACTGTCTAAGGAAATACCTAAACTGGATTCAACGTCAACTAAACTGCGACCTAAAGAATTTTGCAGTAATGTATCAAGAGAAGCCTCGTTAATTTTTATTTCAGTTTTGGTATCCAATGCAAAAGATTTTTTAGATTGTGCTTCACTCTCTTTGAGAATAGGAATAAACTCATCCAAGGTCTCATTAATTGCATTCTTCTCTACATAGGCATAGTATTCTGCTGGACTTTTGGTTGCTTTAGCAACGGTGTTCATTAAGGTGTCTTTAAATGCAAATGCTGTTATAGCACCCACAAGTAAGATGGCAACAATAACCACCAAAGGTACTATCTTACGAAAGCCACTTTTTTCAGGTTGTGGAAAATTAGTACCATTGCTTTCAAATTGCTGGGTTGGATTTGAGAAAACGAAAGGAACGGATTGCTGTGCTTCCCCAGAGTCAGCAGTTTGGTTAGCAGGTTCATCTGAAATTGAGTCACTTGATTCAGAACTATTTGATTCCCAATAAGTTTCTTCTGCTGGGGTGGGTTCTGGACTTGGTGGTATATCTCCACTTAAATTATTATCAGGGTTTTGAAAATCTTGAAAATTATCATCGCTCATAAATAACCTCCCTATTATATAAATCTTTCAAAAAAATATAGGTATACTATTATAAGTGTATGTATTTTTGCACATCATTAAACATAAATTCCTGTGAATGCAGAATAATAGACATCCTTTTACTTTTTTTGTTATTACAAGTATAGGGAATAGTTTGTAGATTGTCAATACATTGTCAATTATCAAATATTGAACTTGCAATTTATCAGGAGTATTACCAAGAGAATAATGCACAAAGGAATAAAGTGCATAAGTTGTTATTTTCAGTATTTTTTTGCACTAGTTTGAGTTGAAATGATAATTAAGGTAATATATAATAGTTTACTGGGAGTACAAATTGCTATAAGGAGGAATTTAAATGCAATACGGATATTTTGATGACGCAAGAAAAGAATATGTTATTACGACACCAACGACACCATATCCTTGGATTAACTACTTAGGCTCACAAGAGTATTTTTCGTTAATATCAAATACTGCTGGTGGCTATAGCTTTTACAAGGATGCTAAGCTTCGAAGAATTACACGTTATCGTTATAATAACGTTCCTTTGGATCTTGGCGGCGGACGCTATTATTACATCAATGATGAAGGGGATGTTTGGTCCCCAGGCTGGGCTCCTGTTAAGAAGGAACTTGAGAGTTATGAATGTAGACATGGTATGGGATATACCAAGATCAAAGGCGTTAGGGGAGGCGTCGAGACCGAGGTAACTTTCTTTGTACCATTAAACACAAATGCGGAAATTCATAAGGTGGTTGTAAAGAATTCTTCCGATAAGCAAAAGAGCCTTAAGTTGTTTTCCTTTGTTGAATGGTGCTTATGGAATGCACAAGATGATATGACCAACTTCCAGAGAAATTATAGTACTGGTGAAGTTGAGGTTAAAGGTTCTGTCATCTACCACAAAACAGAGTATAAGGAAAGACGTAATCATTATGCTTTCTTCTCTGTAAATGCTCCAATCGCTGGCTTTGATTCTGACAGAGAAAGTTTTATGGGCACATATAATGGCTATGGAGATCCACAGACAGTACTTGCTGGGAAACCTAACAATTCAGTTGCAGATGGCTGGCATCCAGTTGCTTCACATTGCCTGGAGGTTAATCTTGCTCCTGGTGAAGAGAAAGAATTAGTATTCTTACTTGGATACGTTGAGAATGCGAATGAAGATAAGTGGGAAAGCAAGAATGTTATTAACAAAAAGAAAGCAGAAGAAATGATAGCTGCGTTCTCAACTGCAGAAGCTGTAGATAAAGCATTTGCAGAACTTGCAGAGTCCTGGGACAAGTTACTATCTAAATATACAGTTAATTCCGCAGATGATAAGTTAAATCGTATGGTTAACATCTGGAACCAGTATCAGTGTATGGTTACCTTCAACTTATCAAGAAGCGCATCCTATTTTGAATCCGGAATTGGCAGAGGCATGGGCTTTAGAGATTCTAATCAGGATTTACTTGGATTTGTTCATCAAATTCCAGATCGCGCTAGAGAAAGAATTATAGATTTAGCTTCCACGCAGCTTGAGGATGGTGGAGCATATCATCAATATCAGCCACTTACCAAGAAGGGTAATGATGAGATTGGTGGAAACTTTAATGATGATCCTCTTTGGTTAGTACTCGCTGTTACGGCATATATCAAAGAAACAGGTGATTACTCTATTCTAAAGGTAATGACACCATTTGACAATGATGAGTCCAAGAGTACCCCTCTTGCCGACCATTTAAAACGTTCTATCGACCATGTAATTAACAATGTGGGACCTCATGGCCTGCCGCTCATTGGACGTGCTGACTGGAACGATTGTTTGAACTTAAACTGTTTCTCCTCCGAACCGGGAGAATCCTTCCAGACCTCTACCAGCAAGGACGGCAGAGTAGCTGAATCCGTAATGATTGCAGGTATGTTCTGTTATATCGGAGAAGAGTATGTTAAGCTCATGGCTAAAACAGATAACCATTCAGAGGCAGAGCGTGTTACTCAGGAAGTTGAAAAAATGCGTAGTATCATTATGGAGCATGGCTGGGATGGACAATGGTTCGTTCGTGCTTATGATGATTATGGTAAAAAAATTGGTAGTGATGAGAACGAGGAAGGCAAAATATTTATTGAGTCTCAAGGCTTCTGTGTCATGGGTAATTGCGGTACATCAGATGGTAAAGCAATACAGGCTCTTGATGCAGTGGAGGAGCGCTTAGGAACGAAATATGGCCTTGTACTTCAAAATCCTGCATTTACAAAATATTATATTGA
>JAFACO010000227.1 GCA_023425485.1 Bacillota bacterium | reverse complement strand
GATTATATTACCTCAAAGCAATATCAAAAATAGAACACAGCATCTTTAAGAAATGTTATACCGCCGATCGGCGGAGGATTGGAGAAAACTATGGACGAACAGAGAATAACTAGAATTAATGAATTATATCATAAGGCACAAAATGGAGGATTAACGGAGGAAGAGAAGGACGAACAGACAAGACTTAGAGCAGAGTACATTGCTGCAATTCGACAAAACCTGCGAGGAACCTTGGAACAGGTTTCTATTGTTCAGCCAGACGGCTCCATCGTAAAAGCTACTGATCTTAAAAAACAGTAAAAACGAAAGTACGGGTTATAACTATGACAAAGGCGCAAATAAGAGCAGACCAGAAGTTACTTAGAAATCAGTTATCGATAGAGGACCAGAGGCTTCTAAGTAAAGAGGTCAGAGAGCAACTGTTTCAAACAGAGGCGTATGCCAGGTGTTCTAATATTTATACCTTTGTATCTTTTGGGTCAGAAATTGATACCCATGAGATAATTCGCAAAGCAATTACAGATAAAAAAACAATTTATGTGCCTCGAGTAGAGGGGAAGCAGATTGAATTTTATAGGTTACAGGATTTTAAGTTATTGATTAGAAGTAAGTATGGAATATTAGAGCCAACAGTGGATGAGAATTTACTCCATGTTCCTGCTGACAGTAACCTTAACTATAATAAATATTATAACTTAATGCTGCTTCCGGGGTTGGCCTTTGATGTAAAAGGTAATCGCATTGGGTATGGTGCAGGTTATTATGATAAGTTCTTATCCTTACATCAGGATAACTACTTTTATAAAATAGCAATGGGCTATGATTTTCAACTATTGGATGAATTACCAGCCGAGGAATATGACCGAACAGCGAATATGGTAATTACACCTTCGAGGCAAATTTTGATACATGACGAGTGAGGCACTTGTCGTTTCATCATTTTTTAGTTTTGGAAGCGATATGCATAAGCTTCAGAGGGGCGGAGACCCTTTTAGGAACTTTGCAACTATTAATAAATCAAAAGCGGTAGAAAAGCTAACTTACATAAGTCTACCGACGAAAGGAAAGAGGTATTGAATGGCAGACAAGAATATTTATGATTTTCCGTCAGGACAGGACCCAAAAGTAATAATGAAGAAGGTTGGTAGAATTACCCTACTCGTTATTGGGCTAATTGTGCTTTTAACAGTAGCATTTGGTTCCTTCTATACAATTAAAGAGCAGGAACAAGCGGTGGTAACTACCTTTGGTAAATCAAAGTCAGTAACAGAAGCAGGTTTACATTTTAAAATTCCATTAATTCAGACAGTTCAAAAAGTAGATACAACAATTCAAGGCTTGGCAATTGGCTATGATTTAGAAACAGGAACTCCTAATGAAGCAGAATCCATGATGATTACAAAGGATTTCAATTTCGTTAATGTTGATTTCTTTGTGGAATATAAGGTTTCTGATCCGGTGAAGATGCTCTTTGCTTCTGAAGAACCAGTAACGATCTTAAAGAATATTGCCCAAAGTAGTATCCGAGCTGTCGTAGGTGGATATAACGTAGATAATGTTATTACCACAGATAAGTTCGAAATTCAAACAAAAATCAAGGAACAAATATTAGCAAAGCTGCAAACACAGGATATCGGGTTACAATTAGTAAACATTACAATGCAGGATTCCGAACCTCCTACAGCAGAAGTAATGGAAGCCTTTAAATCTGTTGAGACCGCAAAACAAGCGGCTGATACCGCGGTAAACAATGCAACAAAATATAAGAATGAGCAAATTCCAAAGGCAGAGGCTGAAGTGGATAAGATTAACCAGGAGGCAGAATCTAAAAAAGCTCAAAGAGTAAATGAAGCGAATGCTGAAGTATCAAAATTCAATAAAATGTTTGAAGAATATAAGAAATATCCATTGATTACAAAACAACGTATGTTCTACGAAGCAATGGAAGATGTACTTCCATCCCTAAAAGTTGTAATTGATAGTGGGGAGTCTGATGTTCAGAAATTATTACCCTTAGACACTCTGATTGAAGGAGGTACACAACAATGAATAAAGTAAAAGGCACCGTATTATTAGTAATCATCTTTGCAGCAATTATTGTACTGTTCTCCTCTATTTATGTTACTAGAGAGAATCAATACAGCGTTGTGAAACGTTTTGGAAAAATTACAACAGTTATGAAAGAAGCTGGATTAGGATTAAAAACACCATTTATAGAAACAGTGGATAAGGTTCCTAAGAGTATTCAGTACTATGATATGACCGCATCGGATGTAATTACTGAAGATAAGAAAACAATGGTAGCAGATAGTTATGTTCTTTGGAAAATTATCGATCCAATTGCTTTTACCCAGTCACTTAGTTCCAATGTTGCATTAGCAGAAAGTAGAATTGATTCTACAGTTTATGGTGCTATGAAAAGTGTAATCAGTTCTAAGGAACAATCAGAAGTAATCAGCGGTAGAGACGGTGAACTTAATCAGGAATTCATGGATAGCATTGGCAAAACAATGGAGCAATATGGAATCCAGTTAATTTCAATTGAAACCAAACATCTTGATTTACCAAGTGATAATAAAAATGCTGTATTTGAACGTATGATTTCAGAACGTGCGCAAAAAGCAGCAGAGGCTTCTGCTCAAGGGCAAGCAGATGCACAGATTATACAAAATGAAACCGATAAAGAGGTAGCAATCAGTATTTCCAATGCTCAAGCGGAAGCAGCGAAAGTAATTGCCGAAGGTGAAGCGGAATACATGAGAATATTATCTGCAGCATATGCCAATGAACAGAAGGCTGAATTCTACACCTTCATTCGTTCTTTGGAAGCTGCAAGAGCATCTCTCACAGGAAGCAATAAGACATTGATTTTGTCTGAGGATTCACCGATTGCTCAAATTTTTTATAACTTTGAATAAATAATTATCATATAATAAATGTTTAGGCATAGAATTCAATGATAAACTGAATTCGGAGCCCATTTTATGATCGTTGATTTTAATGATTTGTATGATTCTTATGAAAAATATCTAACAGATGCTAGGAATCTGGCAAAACAATATGAAGCTATACTTTCCTATGTCACGATTGGAACGTCCCACGACAATCGTGACATAGTTTTGCTAAAACTTGGGATTGGCAAGCAGTTTCTCCTGTGCTGTGGAGGCGTTCATGCAAGAGAAACGATAAACCCAGTCGTATTGCTCCGCATTATAGAGTACTATGCGGAACTATATGTTAATCATAAACAGGAGCGTTTTAGCCTTAAAAATAAACTCTATACAGAGACCAGGCAGCTTAGAGAAGAATATGAAAAGATGTTGTATGGAGCGTGTGTTTATGAATTGTTACAGACGTATACAATCCTTTTTGTTCCACTATTAAATCCGGATGGATATATGATATCCTTAAAGGGGTTTGAGAGTATTAACGATACCACCTTGAGGCAGAGATGCATTTCCAAAAATATTTCAAAAGAAGAATGGAAATTTAATGCAAGAGGTGTTGATATAAACCGTAATTTTCCGAGTAAGTTGTGGAGACCAAAATCGGAAGTGGATACGGTAGCTAGCGAGCATGAAACACAGATATTAATAAAATTATTGAAAGAATATCGAACAAGGGGTTTTTTGGATTTTCATTCCAGAGGGAAACAGATATACTACTACCGTAGTATGATGCCAGAAAGCTATAACAACCAACAATTAGAAATTGCAACCCGTCTGATGCAAATAACGAATTATGAACTGATGCCTCCAGAGAATGAAATCGATTCTGGGGATACTGGAGGGAATACGGTTCACTATTATTCAGAATATTTTCTTAAGCCGGCTTTAACAATAGAGACCGTTGATGAGGATGCAGTTTTCCCATTAGCGTTACATTACAGATATTCCACTTTTGAGGAATTAAAGTTAGTTATACTTGAATTTGGCAGTATGATAGTGTAAAAAGAATATAGGAAAATTATATTCCTACATAGAAGATTAAAGTGTCAAAAGTCTGTTTTGTCTACATAGATGAATATTTGTGTACATACATTCATCAAATACAGGTAATAAGGACTTTAACACTCTAATCATATAATTAGAAATAATATACACCTGCAAAATTAGTTCGCAGGTAACTAGAAAGGCGCGTACATTGTTATGAAACGAGAAGAAACAAATGTGAACGAATTAGAAGCTGCTAAGCAGATAGAGTTTATCAATCAACTTAAGATTAGATATGATCAAGAATTTGAACGTACCGGAAAAAAGAAAACCTATCATATAGAAACCTTTGGCTGTCAGATGAATTCCAGAGATTCAGAAAAAATATCTGGAATTTTAAAGCAGATTGGATATGAAGAAACAGACCAGGAGGATGCTGATTTTGTAATCTATAATACCTGTACGGTTCGTGAGAATGCAAACAACAGAGTGTATGGCAGACTTGGTTATCTTGGTAAGCTTAAGAAAAATCATCCTGGTATGATTATCGCACTTTGTGGCTGTATGATGCAGGAACCCTCAGCTGTCGAGAAGATAAAAACCAGTTATCGTTTTATAGATATTATTTTTGGAACACATAATATTTTCAAATTAGCGGAATTATTGCATACAAGATTAGACTCTAATCGTATGGTGATCGATCTTTGGAAGGATACCGACATGATTGTTGAGAACCTGCCAAATGATAGAAAGTTTGACTTTAAAGCAGGCGTTAACATTATGTTTGGTTGCAATAACTTCTGTAGTTATTGTATTGTTCCTTATGTACGTGGCAGGGAGAGAAGTAGAAATCCAGAAGATATTCTGCAAGAGATTAGAGACTTAGCCAAAGATGGTGTAGTTGAAATTATGCTGCTTGGACAAAACGTTAATTCCTATGGCAAAAACTTGGATACACCAATGAGCTTTGCACAGTTACTTACTGAAATTGAAAAGATTGATGGTATTGAACGAATTCGCTTTATGACCTCCCATCCGAAGGATTTATCCGATGAATTAATTGAAGTAATGGGCAGGAGTAATAAAATCTGTAAGCATTTGCATTTACCAATACAAGCGGGCAGCACACGATTATTAAAGATTATGAATCGCCGATATACCAAGGAAAGTTACCTTGAGTTGGTGGATAAGATAAGGAAAGCAGTTCCTGATATTTCTTTGACCACAGATATCATGGTTGGTTTCCCGGGGGAAACAGAAGAGGACTTTGAGGAGACCATGGATGTGGTGCGAAAAGTAGGTTATGATACTGCCTTTACCTTTATTTATTCCATACGTACCGGAACACCTGCAGCTACCATGGAGCAAGTACCGGAAGCTGTTTCTTCAGAGCGTTTTGATCGACTTTTAAAAGAAATTCAGGCAAGCTCAGCGAAATCAGCTGGTAAAGAAGAACATACAACTCAAAAAGTATTAGTGGAAGAGGTAAATAGTCAAGATTCTTCTCTGCTTACTGGTAGATTAAGTAATAATCTTTTGGTACATTTTCCAGGTGATAAGAGTTTAATTGGAAAAATTATTGACGTATATTTAACGGAAAGCAAAGGCTTTTATTACATGGGAAAACAGGCTTAAGAGTTAAGTTTTTATGTAATATAATAATGTGGGAAATATTATCGTTTATGTATATATTTTCATTGTCTAAAAAGAAATGAAAGATGAAGTCGGATATTTTGTAGATATAGTACGAAATAGTTCTATATATAGATTCTATAATTTGTCAAAATAGATAAATATTCGTTCACAGACTTGACATATTAGGAAAAACAGTATAAAATTTATGTGTTGTATTAACGGGGAAGATGATTGAAAGTAATTGAAATCATAGTTTCATTGTACAATGAAAACTAAATAAAGGAGGTGCTCCTGTGGAATGGTTGCCAATAGCGATCGCTGTTCTGATTACTTTTGTGGTAGTAGCTATTATCACCTGGAAAGTCGCAATTTCCTATCGCATTAAGGTTTATGAAGCGAAAGTTGGATTTGCGGATGAACGGTCGAAAGAAATCATAGATGAAGCTTTAAAATCAGCTGAAACTCAGAAACGCGAAGCCTTACTTGAAGCAAAGGACGAGTCTTTGAAAGCAAAGAACGAATTCGAGCGAGAGTCAAAGGAACGTAGAGCAGAAATTCAACGCTATGAAAAAAGGGTTCTAACTAAAGAAGAAACTTTAGATAGAAAAACCGAAGCACTGGAAAAGAAAGAGTCAAAACTTTCAGTTAAAGAAGCTGAGCTTGATCGTATCAAGCAGGAAGTGGATGAATTCCACGCAAAACAGCTGCAAGAACTTGAAAAAATCTCTGGACTTACCTCCGAACAAGCTAAGGAATATCTGATTAAGACTGTTGAAGAAGAAGTTAAACATGAGACCGCAATGCTTATAAAGGATTTAGAAAGCAAAGCAAAAGAAGAAGCGGACAAGAAAGCAAAGGATTTTGTAGTTACAGCAATTCAAAGATGTGCTGCAGATCATGTTGCTGAGACAACTATTTCAGTTGTTCAGCTTCCTAATGACGAAATGAAGGGTAGAATCATTGGTAGAGAGGGACGTAATATTCGTACCTTAGAAACCTTAACTGGGGT
>JAFACO010000200.1 GCA_023425485.1 Bacillota bacterium | reverse complement strand
AGTTGGGTATATGGAAACAGAGCTTGTGAAGGAATTCTTCTATGCAATCTCTTATTCGGCTGGAATCAATCTACATATTAAAAAGATAAGTGGCGAAAATAATCATCATATTATAGAAGCGGCATTCAAAGCCTTTGCTAAGGCGTTGGATGAAGCAAGTAGTCTGGATCCACGTATTCAAGGTGTCTTATCTACAAAGGGTTCCATCGATTAACTAACTAATCTGAAAGGCAAAGGTGCTTTATGATATTATTCCCCGCAATCGATATAAAAAATGGACAATGTGTTAGACTAAGACAGGGTAGTTTTCAGGATGTACTTGTATATTCTGATGTTCCCTTAAAAATCGCAAAACAATGGGAAGCTGCTGGAGCTTCCTTTATCCATATTGTAGACCTTGATGGCGCACTTGTAGGCCATTCCGTTAATGACGAAGTAATTAAAGAAATCGTGAAGGAAGTTAAGATACCGATACAAGTAGGCGGTGGCATCCGTACAATCAAAGATATTGAAAATAAGCTAAGCCTAGGAATTGACCGAGTTATTATAGGAACTAAAGCAGTAAAAGATCCGGCGTTTATTAAAGAAGCAATTGCAACCTTTGGTTCGAAGCGAATCGTAATTGGTATCGACGCCAAGGATGGGATGGTGGCGATTGAAGGCTGGGAGAAAGTAAGTAGCTATCAAGCGGTCTCCTTGGCTGTAGAAATGAAAAAACTTGGTGTGAAAACCATTGTATACACGGATATTTCTAAAGATGGAATGCTACAGGGACCCAATATAGCACATACCAAAGAGATGGTGCAGGTCACTGGCTTAAATATTATAGCTTCAGGCGGTGTAGCCTCCTTAAAGGATTTAGAAATGTTGGAAGAGATTAATGTTTATGGTGCTATTATGGGAAAAGCATTATATGAAAATAGAATTGATTTAAAAAAGGCAGTTAATTTATTTGAACGAAAGAAGAGCTAGAACAATACCGATAATTGCAGGAGGTAGTAATCAATGCCCAATAAAAAAATTATTCCTTTTCTTAATGCAGAGAATGAACTTCCCTTTAAGGTAATATCCCTGGCAGAGCAGTATTCCTATGGAGGAGCCGATGAATTATTCATCTATAACTACTCTAAGGATGAGAAGTCCAGAGAAGCGTTTTTATCCTTAATCAAAGAGCTCGTTAAAAGTGTGGATATACCAATTATTATTGGAAGTTATATTAAGAGATTTGAAGATGTTAAGAAGGCAATTTATACCGGAGCTGCAAAGGTAATGATTAAGTATTCCTTATTGGAAGATAACAATGTCATAAAGGAAGCCAGTGAACGTTTTGGGACAGATAAAATTATACTGGAACTCGATATGATCGAATGTATGGATGAGGAAGACGAGGTGCTAAAGCAGACTTTATGTAGCAATCTAGCGGATTTCCTGCTATTAAAACATGTCGCATTATCTGAGCATAGCAAAAATATTATTGAAAATTTGCAATCAAAAGTTATACTAAGAGATAGCCTGATTCGGAATGATATTTATACCTTATTATCCTTAAAGAATGTAGAAGCAATCTCAACGAATTTCTTTGAAAACAAAGATATCATGAAAGCCAAAAATTCCTTGAAAGAAGAAGGAATTAAGGTTAATACTTTTGAAAGCAGCCTGCCATTTTCGGCCTTTAAATTAGATACTAATGGCTTAGTACCAGTTATTGTACAAGATTATCGTACCGACGAAGTATTAATGCTTGCGTATATGAATGAAGAAGCATATAATAAGACTGTTGTGGGTGGAAAAATGACCTATTTTTCCAGAAGTCGTCAAGCACTATGGTTAAAGGGTGAAACCTCCGGACATTATCAATATGTAAAGGAACTGACCATTGACTGCGACAAGGATACCATTCTGGCAAAGGTTCTTCAGGTTGGACCAGCCTGCCATACTGGTGAAAAATCCTGTTTCCATACAGAACTGGTGAAAAAGGAATATAAGAGTACGGACCCCTTCCATGTGTTTAAAGATGTCTATGAGGTTATCATAGATCGTAAGAAGAACCCCAAGGAAGGCTCCTACACCAATTATTTATTTGATAAGGGCATTGATAAAATTCTTAAAAAGTGCGGAGAAGAAGCAACAGAGATTACGATTGCTGCGAAAAACCCCGGTGCTGAAGAATTACGTTATGAAATTGCAGATTATTTATATCATCTAATGGTTTTAATGGCGGAATGTGGACTTGACTGGGAGGATATCACCAGTGAGTTGGCTCATAGGAAATAAGGGATAGATAAATGTAAGTATTCTATAAACATAAATAATAATTAAAACTATAGAAATAAAGCAATCGAAATGATTTATGTCATTGCAAATAACATAAGACAGATTAAAGAGAGACTATTTTAAGTAATATACAACAATAGATATAAATAAAGCAATCGAGATGATATAAATCATTGCAAATACTATAAGATAAAATATTAAGAGAAAGTAAATATAATAATATAAAATAATAGAAATGAATAAAGAAATCGAGATGATATAAATCGTTGCAAATACTATAAGACAGAACAAAGAGAAATTAAGTATAAATAGTATAAAACAATAGAAATAAATAAAGCAATCGAGAGGATGTAAATGATTGCAAATACTATAAGGCAGAATGAAGAGAAAGTATTATAAATAATATAAAACAATCGAAAACAATAAAGCAATTGAGATGATTAAGGAATAGAAATATAAGTCAGATATAAGATAGAATAATTAATCTGCATAATAGAAAAGTTAAACATTTAAAATGTTAACATATAAACAAATTTATAAAAGGAAAGATAGAACTTAGGAGGCAAACGAAAGTGCAAGTATATGGAGTAAATGAGCTAAGAAAAATGTTCCTTGAATTCTTTGAAAGTAAGGGGCATCTGGTAATGAACAGCTTTCCGCTGGTACCCCATAATGATAACAGCTTATTGTTAATCAATTCCGGTATGGCGCCATTGAAGCCATATTTTACAGGACAGGAAATACCACCTAGAAAACGAGTGGCTACCTGTCAAAAATGTATCCGTACACCTGATATTGAGAATGTAGGTAAGACTGCAAGACATGGTACCTTCTTTGAAATGCTTGGTAACTTCTCCTTTGGAGATTATTTTAAGCATGAAGCAATCGCCTGGTCTTGGGAGTTTTTAACCAAAGTAGTTGGACTTGAGGAAGATCGCCTATATCCATCTGTTTACGAACAGGATGACGAGGCGTTTGAAATATGGGAGAAAGAAATAGGAATTGCACCGGAAAGAATTTTCCGTTTTGGCAAGAAAGATAACTTCTGGGAGCATGGTGCTGGTCCTTGTGGTCCTTGCTCTGAAATCTATTATGACCGTGGTGAAAAATACGGTTGTGGAGATCCAGGCTGTACCGTGGGTTGTGAATGTGATCGTTATATCGAAATATGGAATAACGTATTTACACAGTTTAATGGTGATGGTAATGGAAACTATACTGAACTTGAAAATAAAAATATTGATACGGGAATGGGTCTGGAAAGACTTGCAGCAGCAGTGCAGGATGTACCTTCCATTTTCGACGTAGATACAATGAAAGCAATCCGTGATAAGGTATGTGAACTTGCAAAGACCAGCTATCAGTTAGATGCAAAGAAGGATGTATCCATCCGTAAAATCACAGACCATATCCGTTCTACAACCTTTATGGCATCCGATGGTGTAATTCCCTCCAATGAAGGTAGGGGTTATATATTCCGTCGTCTCCTTCGTGGAGCAGCCAGACATGGAAGATTACTTGGCATTGAAGGCAATTTCATGTCAGAGTTAGCAAAGGTAGTTATTCGTGAATCTAAGGACGGATATCCTGAATTAGAGGAAAAGAAAGAGTATATTATCAAGCTTCTTACCATTGAAGAAGATAAATTTAATAAAACGATTGATCAAGGTCTTACAATTCTTGCAGATATGGAGAAGGAATTAGAGAAGACAGGCTCTAAAGTATTATCTGGTGAAGAGGTATTTAAACTCTATGATACCTATGGTTTCCCTAAGGACTTAACAAAGGAAATCCTAGAAGAAAAAGGACTTGAAATTGATGAAGCTGGCTTCAAGGCAGCGATGGAAGTACAAAGAGTTACCGCTAGAAGTGCCAGAGGTACCACAAACTACATGGGTGCGGAAGAGACTGTATATCAGCAGCTGGATCCAAGCCTGACTTCTGTATTTGTAGGCTATGAGAATTTAACTTATTCTTCTGAAATTATAGCGTTAACAACAGAAACAGAACTTGCAACTGAGCTTGTAGCAGGGCAGAAGGGAACCATTCTTGTAAAAGAAACTCCATTCTATGCAACCAGCGGTGGTCAGGCAGCTGATACTGGTATTATTGTAACCAAAGATGCCGAATTTGAAGTGGAAGATACCATCAAATTATTGGGTGGTAAAATTGGCCATGTTGGTACTGTTACAAAGGGTATCTTTAATCTGAAAGATATCGTAGAGCTTAAGGTTAATACGGTACAGAGAGCATCTACAGCAAAGAATCATAGTGCAACACATTTGTTGCAAAAGGCATTAAGAACAGTTCTTGGTTCCCATGTTGAGCAGGCAGGTTCCATGGTAAGTGAAGACCGTCTCCGTTTTGACTTTACTCACTTTTCAGCGCTTTCTTCACAGGAACTGGAGCATGTAGAAGCTTTAGTAAATGAGCAGATTGCGAGTAATCTTGCAGTATCAACTAGAATTATGAACATTGAAGATGCGAAAAAAGAAGGTGCAATGGCACTTTTCGGTGAGAAGTATTCCAGTGATGTTCGTGTTGTTACCATGGGTGACTATAGCAAAGAGCTTTGCGGCGGTACACATGTAGGGAATACTGGTGTTATTTCTGTATTTAAGATCGTATCTGAAACAGGTATAGCAGCAGGTGTTAGAAGAATTGAAGCATTAACTGGCAATGGAGTGTTTGCTTATTATAAAGAATTAGAAGAAGGACTTAATCAGGCAGCAAAAGCAGCAAAAACAGAGCCTGCACAGTTGACTACAAGAATAGAAAGCCTTCTTGAGGAACTTAAGGTATTAAAATCAGAGAATGAGAAGCTTAAGAGTAAGCTTGCTAATAACTCCCTTGGTGATGTAATGAGCCAGGTAGTGGATGTAAAGGGTGTATCCTTATTAGCCTTAAAACTTCCTGATGTAGATATGAATGAGCTTCGTAACCTAGGAGATCAATTAAAGGATAAACTAACAGAAGGTGTGATTATTCTAGCTTCTTCTACAGCAGTAGACAAGGTGAATTTACTTGCAATGGCTACGGATGGAGCAATGAAGCAAGGTGCACACGCTGGTAATCTTATTAAAGAGTTGGCAGCACTTGTAGGCGGCGGTGGCGGTGGCAGACCGAACATGGCACAAGCTGGCGGTAAGAATGCCGCAGGCATTGATCAAGTAATTGCAAAGGCTAAGGATGCATTAGCAGCACAGATTAAATAAGAGGATATTGAACAATTTATTATGTCTACCAAGACCCACCTTACGAATTATAAGGTGGGTCTTGGTAGTAATCAGAGTGACTCCTAACGATTATCAGGTTGGACTTAGGTGTAATCAGAGTTACAGCGAAGATGCCGCAAGCCCAGTGTTATATAGGGGCTTGCGGCATTTGTGGTTTTAATAGATATGCAAAAAGTTTGGAGCAGAATATAAAACGAAAGAATAAACTATTGCATAATACTGTTATAATAGTGTATAATTTCATATGATAGAACAAAAAAATATCAAAATTTGTTCTAAGATATTAATGGAGGTGTTATATGAAAAAAAGGCCATTTGTACCACATAAACTTCCGATACCTGAATTATTAGATATGCATCGATTGATGTTTCCACTTATGAATGCGGGTACTAAAATTGCAGTATATAATGAAAAGTTAAAATCTACGAAGGTTAATCATACAAACTTATTAGAGTTGTTCTCATTAAAAGAAGCGGTTGAGTCCACTAAGATTGAAGGTACCCAGATAACAATGGATGAAATGTTAAATTATCGTGCTGTAGAGAAAAGGGCAACCAATGATATTTTGGAAGTTGTAAATTACATGAGAGCATTAAGAGAAGGGCAAAAATTATTAAATAAGTATCCAATCAGTAGTAGTTTGATAAAAAAGCTTCATCAGGTACTTATGCAAGGGGATTCAAGAGGTGGATCGAGTGTAGTAGCAGAAGAGTTCAGGACGATCCAAAATTTTTTAGGACCTAAAGGTGCAACAATTGAAACGGCTACGTATATTCCACCTGAGCCACAGTTGGTAACAGAATATATTAGTAATTTAGAAAAATATATAAATGAAAATGACGAAGATTTGCCACTTATTAAAGTTGCCTTATTACATTCACAATTCGAAACCATTCATCCGTTTACAGATGGAAATGGCCGAACAGGTAGAATTCTAATACCACTATACTTATATAGTGAAAATGTAATTGATGAACCTAACTTTCTTGTAAGTGAGAGTTTAGAGAAAGATAAATACAAATATTATGCTTTACTGAACAACACAAGAGTAGTGTTTCCAGATGAAGAATATTATCCAAAAGAATATGAGCAAAAAATGATAGATGCAAAAAAGAGTATGACAGAATGGGTGGAGTTCTTTTTAAATGCATGTATATCTCAAGCGGACAAAAATATTCAAAAGATCGATGCAGTGAATACCTTATATGAAAATACCATTGCAAAGGCGAAAGATATAACCAATACAATAACAATGATTGATGTAATCGATACTATTTTCAGGTATCCGATATTTACAACTGCTAATATTCATGATAATCTCGAGATATCAGCTTCCACATTAAATAACTATTTAAACAAGTTGTGTGAAAGTAATATTATCTATTCAGACGGCGCAGCACGTAATAGGAAGTATTTCTTCTACGATTTAATCAGTATTATAAGTTAATAGAATTTGAATAAATAGATAAAGTAAGGAGCTAGCCATAAACTAGCTCCTTACTTTATCCATAAATTGAATGAAGTGCATAATCGAACTCCAAGGTAATAGTCATAGAAAGGGAACGGAAATGAAACCATAATACTCTTCAAATAAATGCGTTCTGTATTAAAAAGATGCACATATGTTATTAAGAAGGACATTCTCATGAAGTTACACAAAAAGGACATTCTCATGAAGCTACATAAAAAGGAGGGCATTAAGGATGAGTCGTTTTGGTTTTATTGGGTATGGAAGTATGGGGAGACTGTTGGTTAGCAATTTAATAAAAGGTGCAGGTATCGATACGAGTGACATCTATGTAACACGTAAAAACAAGGAGAAATTATCAGATATTGCAATGGAATGGCCAGGAATTCATACGGAGGAGAAGAGTTGTGTGGTTGCAAAAAAGGTGAAATATCTTTTCCTGTGTGTAAAACCAGGTGAGTTTTCTGAGGTTATTAACGATTTAAAGACAGTTATAACACCAGAACATCATCTTATCTCAATAACAAGTGCCTTGATGCTGGAAGATTTAAGTGCAATCTTTGATTGTAAGATTACAAAGATTGTACCCACCCTTATCACAGAAGTTCAGGAGGGTGTTACCTTGATCTGTCATAACCCTAAGGTTAGTGATAAGGATGCAAAAGAGTTTGAGGAAATACTTGGTAGATTTATGTGCCTTTATCCTATGAAGGATGAAAACTTTGGTTTTGCTTCTGAAATAACAAGTTGTGGACCGGGTTTCTTTGCCGCTATCCTGAATGAATTCAGGAAAGCAGCATTAAACTATTCCGAGGTAATTGATAAAGAAGATATGCAGCAATTGATTGCGAAAACCATGCATGGAACGACAAAGTTAATTCTTGAAAGAGCGATGAGTTTTACTGATGTTATGTCGAGAGTAGCAGTCAAAGGCGGAATTACCAGGGAAGGTATCAATGTGATGGAAGAAGGTCTACCAGCGGTTTTTGAAGAAGTATTTCATAAAACAATGGAGAAACGAAGTATTGTAGATGAAAAGCTGCACCATCAATTTAAGGATTTGTAATCAGAGAATTTACAATCAGGAAGTGTCTGTTTTTACGTAGTTTAATTGAAAAAATTTGTATTTTGATACATAAATGAGAAAAGAAATAGTCATAATGATTTAAAATCTAGTTGACGAAATTGAAAAATATGCTATAATCATTGTAGTGCTATTCAAAAAATACCCAAACAGTTGTTTAGTCACAATCTACAACTGGAGGGAGGTTAGGGTGAGACTATGTCAAATGTTATCGTAAAAGATAATGAAACATTAGATAGTGCTCTCCGCAGATTCAAAAGAAACTGCGCGAAAGCTGGTATCCAACAGGAGATCCGTAAGAGGGAGCATTATGAGAA
>JAFACO010000182.1 GCA_023425485.1 Bacillota bacterium | reverse complement strand
GTTCAAGTACCTACAAGCCTAAATGCAGAGCAAAAGGAACTCCTTAAAAAGTTTGATGAAGCAATGACAGGGAAATCTGAAACTGCTCCAGAGCATGAGGGTGAAAAAGAAAAAGGAAAGAAGAAATTCTGGAAGAATTAAAAAACTTGAAGGGGATGTTTTTTGAAACAGCCCCTTTCCTTTGCGTAAATGGATGGATTCATGAGTTTGAAGGAAAAAAGCCAAGGAAGGATATGTATGCTGAATAAGACAGTATCTATATCCATCTGGACTTGCCTTACCATCATGAATTGCCTAAAAGAAGGCAATTCATGATGCCGGTCTGCGCCATCTGGATATAGATACTGTCATATTCAGCTCTTTTAGTTTGAGAAGGCTTTTGTCAGGGAAATTATGATTGTAAGAAATTGTGATCGCAAGAAATTATGATCGTAAGAAATTATGATATTAAAAATTATGATTGTAACTAATTATGTTCGTAAGAAATCATAAGTTTAAGCGGTTTTAATGGTAGAAACGCATGGGCTTAAGAAATATTAAACTTTAGAAAACATAGGGAGAATACTATGAAGTGGAAGAAGTTAACACTGGAGACGACAAGTGAGGCGGTTGACCTTATTAGTGATTTATTAAATGACCTTGGTATTGTCGGAATTGAAATTAGCGATAAAATTCCTTTGTCCGAGGAGGACAGGCAACGTATGTTTATTGATATACTTCCGGATTTAGGGGAGGATGATGGTAAATCACTGATTAGTTTCTATGTTGATGAAGAGGAAGATCTGTCCTCCTTGCAAGCTGGTCTTAAGGAAGGGCTACAGGAATTATCCGCGTATACCAATATAGGAACTGCAAGACTTGAGGTTACAGAAACCGAGGATAAGGACTGGATTAATAATTGGAAGGAATTCTTCAAGCCTTTTCGTGTGGACGATACTATCGTAATTAAGCCTACCTGGGAGACCTTGGAGGACGCTAATGACGGTGATATCATTATCGAAATTGATCCTGGTACCTCCTTTGGTACAGGTTCACACGAAACCACAAAGCTATGTATTCTAGGTATGAAAGAGTATATTAAGGAAGGTGTTCGAGTATTGGACGCTGGGAGCGGAAGTGGTATCTTATCCATTATCGCTAAAAAACTAGGGGCAAAGGAAGTACTTGGAATTGATATCGATGAGAATGCCACCAATTCTGCATATGAAAATGCTGGTGTAAACGGCCTTTTGAATCAAGAGAATGAGATTACCTTTATGACTGGTAACTTAATCGAGGATCAGGGAATACGTACACAGATTGGCAAAGCACATTATGATGTTGTGGTTGCGAATATACTTGCAGATGTAATCATCCCGCTGTCAGAGGTGATCGGGGAGAATATGAAGCAAGGCGGTATCTTTATCAGCTCAGGAATTATCTATATGAAGGAAAAAGATGTTGAACAGGCTATTCTTAAGAATGGTTTTACTATTCTTAAAGTCAACCGTATGGGTGACTGGGTTTCCTTTGTAGCCCGGAAATAAATATAATTTATTATTACTAATGTAAAGCTCTCTTAGCCTCTAAGGTTTAGGGAGCTTTTGATGGGTAAATATTAGAAAAGATTATAAATAATTATATTGAACATATGTTCTTGCTAGAGTATAATGTCGATAGACATTATACTCGCGCCGAACGAAGAGAGTGCGCATAACTGGCACGAAGTGCCAATATCATGTGGTTTATACATGATAATGTCGATAGACATTATATATCCAAATCAGTAACAAAATACAAGGAAGATCATACCAAAGGAGCAGTATTATGCATCGTTTTTATGTAGACCCTTCTCAAATCGAAGAAAATATTATTACAGTTATTGGTTCTGATGTAAACCACATCAAGAATGTTCTTCGAATGAGACAGGGCGATGAAATAATAATTTGTAATGGACAAGGAAAAGATTGTTATTGTATAATTAAAAAGGTGTCAGAAGCTGAAATTACAGCCCAAATTATGGAGCAACGGGAAGCAAACACCGAATTGAAGACAAGAATAACCTTGTTTCAAGGAATTCCCAAAAAGGACAAGATGGAGCTGATTATTCAAAAAGCAGTGGAGCTGGGTGTTCATGAAATTGTTCCGGTTATGACAAAGCGTGTAGTCGTTAAACTTGAGGATGCTAAGAAGGAAGCGAAGAAGCTTGAGAGATGGCAGGCGATTGCCGAGGAGGCAGCCAAGCAATCCAAAAGAGGTATGATTCCACAGATTAAACCGGTTCAAAGTTACAAGGAAGCTTTGAAAAATGCAGCAGAACTGGATTATGCCATGGTTCCTTATGAGAATGCAAAGGGAATACAGCATACCAGAGAAATTATGAGTGGCTTAAAACAGTATCAGACCATCGGTGTTTTTATAGGACCTGAAGGTGGGTTTGAAGATTTTGAAATCGAAGCAGCGTTACAACAAGAAATTCTTCCAATTACCTTGGGTAGAAGAATTCTAAGAACGGAGACTGCTGGATTGTGTGTGCTTTCTATGATGGCACTTATGTTAGAAGAATAGCAGAAACATCATTTCTGTTTTTAAAATGTTATACAGGAGGTGGAATGGTGGAGATACAACTTTGGAGAGAAATCCTTGATCCATATTCCTTAGCAGTTGACGAGTTAATTACAAAGTTTGAACATATAATTGATGAATATAGACATGTTGGTGCGTATTCACCAATTGAACAAGTTACAGGAAGAGTTAAAACCATATCAAGTATTCTGCAAAAGGCACAGAAAAAAGAGATTGACTTGATGAATTTTGAAGAGGAAATAGACGACATAGCCGGAATACGTATTATATGTCAGTTCGTGGAAGATATTTATAAAGTAGTGGATATTATTAGAAATAGATCTGATATGAGTATTATTAATGAAAAGAACTACGTTAATAATGCAAAGGTGAGCGGTTATCGCTCTTATCATCTAATTGTTACCTATGCAGTAGAAACCTTAAAGGGAAAGAAAGAGCTCCAAGTGGAAATTCAGATTAGAACTATGGCTATGAATTTCTGGGCTACCATTGAGCATTCCCTGCAATACAAATATAAAAAGAACATGCCAGAACATATTCGCCAAAGACTTTCAGCAGCAGCAGAGGCTATTCTGATTTTAGACCACGAAATGTCTGTTGTACGAGATGAGATTATGGATGCACAAAATTCCTTTACAATTAAAGCGAATATTGTTGCTGATATATTGACTAACATTCAGAATTTATATAAGGTGGCGAATAAGCAGGAAGTAATTAAAATTCAAGACGAGTTTTTCCGTATTTATCAAGAGGGAGATCAGGAGGAGTTGGCTAGATTTAGTCACCAGCTTGATTTGGTATCAGCAAGATATCGTGCTCAAAGTTTACGATAATCGGAGATACCCTCGTTGATAATAAACGGAGTGAGAAGATGAATTTACCTAAATTATTTGAGGACAGAATGAAAGAACTTTTGGGAGAGGAGTACGTGGAGTACTTAACGTGTTATTCCAAGCCGCATTTTGGTGGCTTGCGTTTAAACACCCTCAAATCCACCCCGAAAG
>JAFACO010000100.1 GCA_023425485.1 Bacillota bacterium | reverse complement strand
GAATTAAACCGACGATTCCTTGGTATTGAAATTGATACTGCTTACTTTCAAGCCAGTGAAGAACGTATGAAACAAACACAGTAAGAGATAGTAATACGAAGCATTTAATACAACTATTTCAGAGTATGCCCTTTCTGATTACAATTAAATACTCCTCCTTAACGAACGATCAATCTGGTTCTTTGCATGGATAACAGAGATTTTTTGATGTCCTCATATACATATTCTTTACCAATTGCTTGCAAAACTTTTCGATCAAACAACTCCCTATCCGGATCGTTCAACTCAATTTCTGTGTCATAAACATTTCTGCACTTAATTTTATTAAAAAGCTCTTTTATTTCATCTCGTTGACTTTCCTCTATCGCATCAGGATTAATCATATAGATTTGTTTAAAGTTGGAGCTGCTGGCATCTAGTACCCCCAGCCCACGCCCAAAACCAATGGCTTCTATGGCAAACATACCATAGATGGAATTTAAAAGCGCATGTAGTAGATCGAGGTCTGCATCAGAATCTTTTTTTAGTAACCTTGTAAAACGTTGATCAACAAAGGTACTCTCCTCAAACTTTGCCACAAAAAGCCGTTTGTTGGGATTTAAGGCGGTAACGAAATCAGCTTTTGTATCATCCTCCATCCCATACCAAAGGCTGCCGGATCTATTTAAAGATATAGGCAATGGGATTCCTGTACCATTTGTAATATTTTCAAACTTATTTATCCAATGCAAAGCACCCAGATGACCTAGTTCTTGTAGCTCCTCTTTTGTTCTATGACAGCAAAAGGCTTCCATATCTGTTGCTGCTATATATGACTTTAAATTCGCTGGATTCTTTAATACTGGCTTTATATACTCTGCCTCAATTCCATGTCCATCCGAAGGATAGAACAAATCATTCCAGCCTCGTCTTTCCCCTCGCTTGATAGTTAAGGCTTTACTTATTGGTATTAACTTCTCTTCCAGTTCCTCTATCCATGAGACATTATGAAATAAAGCATTTAATGAAATTCCTTTTTCTTGAATTGCAGCAATTTTACCTAGTGAATAACTTTTTAACATAACCAAGGCATCATCTATTTCTTCCCTCAACACTACAGTATTAATTAAGTTATCAAATTCAGCTTCACTTAGCTGCTTAAGTTCCTTTTGTGTTAAGCAAAAATCAATTAAGTTGTTTTCCTCTGGTTGTGAAATTTCTTTCTTTTCCATAACCAATAACGTAGTTACTACCTCTGCATTTTCAAACCACCGCCCAGAATTACTTAGTACAATTGTACGTAAATTATAAAAATAGAGTAGAGCATAAAAGAATTTCTTCCCTATCTCTGTACCTAGCCAGGAATTAGATATCACAATTCCCAATCTGCCGTTTTCGTCTAATAACTCATGTACCTTAAAAGGTATATAGGTGTAAAGGTCTGTTTTGCCTAATTTAAAAGAAATGCTAGTCTTTTCCTCAATTAAGTCATTATATCTCTTGATATAATCATGCTCATCCTCAGCTATATTATTATACTTCACAAAGGGTAAGTTTGATATAACAGCACTTAGTGGTGGTATTATCACGTTGATGTCTGCTCCATCTACCGGACTTTTTATTGTAACCTGCTTACCTACTTCAAGCTCAAAGATATCTGATTGAAACAATTTGATTGGGATGTTTAAAGAATCAATATTGGTAAGCGCAATATTTGATATCTGCAGCGGATAAGCAGATTTATCTGATGCCCAGGTTGTGTCAAAGGTAGCTTCAGCAGAACGTAATCTCTTCTTTTTGTTATTAATAATTGCCTTTGCGATTGTTCCGGTGCCAGAACAAAAATCAGCGCAATGTCCTGTCCAATTTTCAACTGTAATCTGACATAAAAAATCAGCTAACCAAAAGGGAGTGGAGTATTGTCCTCTCATTTCACGTTTTGATACATTGACCGTTCCCTCTAATAAATCCTGTAAAACACTTTGATCTATATTCTGAATCTGATTATGAAACAAAAACTGATTGTAATCTACTATATCAATCCAAGTGTCTTCGGGTAACAGCTCATTAAAATCAATTTTTTTGAACACATTAAAAAAATCGCCCTGCTTAATAATTTGATTGATAATTTCATTGCCTTCCTCCGGTGAGGTTGAACTATCAATATTCTTAATTAAGTCAGCACAATTATGGTACCTTCTGATTAAATTAGCAAATAATATTCGATTGGTCCAATTTAGCAATATCGTCTTAGCATATGCAAAGTAGAGATTGGTTTCATCTTTATCATACTCTTCATGAAAGGTATTCCACCAAACCTTCAACTTTCTTTCCATAACCATACTGCTAATTGCTTTTGCTTGAAGGTTTTCTGCAACTAACCCTTTATTTCTCTGAATTAGCTCCGGCATAAGATGATCGGTCAGGACCTCAGTAATTGGAGCATTTGTAATTTCGCCATTCACCAAATATTCATTGACCGACATAATAATCTCTCTAATAATTGGTATCCATAGATTTTTATGTGTATTAACATCTTCTCTTGTTCTTATAATGTCTGTTCCAGTCCATACTTTTTCTTCATGAAATTTATGATCTGTTCCTTTTATATACAATTTGCCATAGGTAAAATTCCATATAACAAAACTATTTAGTCCAAGTGCAATTGCTTTTCTGGCAGCATCCTTGATAAAAGCTTCATCCGTTATAAGCACATCCGGCATCTTAAGCTCCCAACCCTGCAAGGGTTTAGACTGTGCCTCATCCTCAAAAAGCAGGACATCAGGGAACATACTTTTTTTATTAACCGACAACGAATTTTCACCGCCAGCACGTTTCAACCTAATATTTATTCCTTGTAACATTAGATTAATCTGAGTAATGATTTCGATTGCCCAACTTCTCTCATTTCGTCTAATTATTGTTCCCATAATTTCATCTACCTTTGCTCAAAGTCTGCAATCAGATTCTGTATCTTTATATGTTTTTTTGTTTTCTTATCTAGATTAATCCAGGCTTGTGAAAGTCTGTTTTTGGCTACCTCTATATAATCAATTTCTTCCCGTTTGAAAAGAGCTACATTTTCATTCTTTTCAATTCCAATGAAGTTTCTTCCCTCCATTAATGCTGCCACCAGGAACGAACCACTTCCAAAAGTATTATCAAGGATAACATCTCCAGGGTTTGTATAGGTTCTAATCATATATCTTCCTAACTCAATGGGTTTTTGTGTGGGATGTAAAACCACACCTTCTGATTCTGCGGTTTTAACATAGATGATATCCGTAGGATATCTCTCTCCCTCACTTGCAACATGCACCGGTTCAAAATCTCCATAGTTCCCACTCAGCTGATTCTTTCTTATTCCCTTATCATAAGGTTTTCCCTCAGTCATTTGTGGATGATAGGTCGGCTGTTTTTTATAAAACACACAGACATCCTCGTGCTTTCTCAAGGGTTGTTTTTTTGCATTCAAAAAGTTTGTAGGTTTTGATTTCTCCCAAACCCATTTGTATTTATATATATTCGGTTGACTTAAAATTAATTTAGCCGTAAATATTCCATTGGAGGTTAAGACAATAGCCCCATTGGTTTTAATGATACGGTTGTATTGATTCCACAATCTATCTAGGGGAATATAAGAGTCCCATTCATTTTGTGTCATTCCATAAGGCAAATCACATAAAATCATGTCCACGCTGCCGTCCGGTATTCTATTCATATATTCTAGACAATCACCTTCAAAAAGCTGATTCATCACTTCATCCATATTTATATTTACCGCACTAGATTTAGATTTGCTCATTGTTATTCTCCTAGAATCCTTCTTGTCATTATCGTGATTGTTTTTTATATCATTTATAGACTAGATTGGCTTTTGACACACTAATCATATATACTACTTAGCCATTATGTCTATTATATTCATTTATCCACATAATAGCAAGAAACTCCGTTCACTCCTTCTGATTTGCTGTAACGAATCAGCGTTATAGTTTCATAGTCACAATTTATGCACAGAAAATCTACTTCGGTTCATTAACTTTGGAAGCAGGTGGAACTGAATTATTTAAGAAACTGGCTCTGAAAATCGCATTTTTACCAAATCGCTCCCGCACCTCGTCCACGGCTGTATCAAGCTTTGAAAGCTTTTCATTGCGATTCATGTCAAACAAATTCAATTGGCTGCTGCTCTCATTACATACAACCTTACTGGTATGAACACCTAATTTACGAATTGGTGTTCCATCCCACAATTCATCGAACAAACGGCAGGCTGCCCTATGAATTTCATTGGTGGTATTGGTTGCGCTAAGCAGAGTTGTCTGGTGAGTGGTACGGTGAAACTCAAAGTTTACCAGTTCTACGGCTACCACCGTAGCCTTTACTGCATCTGCTCTCAATCTGGCTGCCGTTTTCTCGCACAGTGACAATAATACCATTTTCGCCGCACCTTCTTTGTCCACATCAAAGGAGGTGGTGGTTGAATTGCCGTAGCCCTTATTCGGTGAACTTTCCTCGGATACCATAGAGATATCAATGCCATTTGCAAAGGAATGAATGACATCCGCATACTTTTTAAAATGAGAACGAAGAATATTAAGATCCGTCTTCGCCAACTCTCCAATAGTAAGAATTCCCAGTTCATTTAACTTCTTCTTCGTTGCTCGTCCAACATAAAACAATTCCTCCACAGGGAGTTTCCAAAGTTTTTGCTCTATTTCATCTGGAAACAACGTATGCACCAGATTAGGTTTTTTAAAGTCCGATGCCATCTTTGCAAGTACTTTATTAGAGGAAATACCGACATTTACAGTAAATCCAAGCTTCTGATAGATCCTATCTTTAATTATATTGGCTGCCTCTATGGCAGAACCATATAGACCTAGGGTACCGCTCATATCACAATAGGCTTCATCAATAGAACACTGTTCCACGCAAGGTGAAAACTCCTTAAGTATCTCTACAAATGCCCTTGAATTAATCTCATACAAATCATGGCGAGGTGGTACCAATACCAGCTCCGGACATAGTTTTAGTGCATTGCTGATACTATCTCCGGTTCTTACCCCATACTGCTTCGCTGAAGGAGACTTGGCAAGAATAATTCCATGCCTCTTCTTAGCATCTCCCCCTACTGCAGAAGGAATCTCTCGTAAATCATCCGTTTCTCCCAATACCTGAAGACGATAAACAGCTTCCCAACTTAGAAATGCTGAATTAACATCGATATGAAAAATTAAGTTGCCCATACTTGCATTCTCCTTTAAACCAATTATAACAGAACTAATGTTTGCAGTAAAGAGGAGGCTGCTCACGATCACTAATCCATTCTACGTTACATGTCGAAAAATAATAAAATAAAAGAATTATTCCAATATAAAGTCATATCATGTTATAATGCAAATATATAGTAATTTAGTACTGCCAAGTGCTAACATATTTATATAGTTAGAAACTATAGCGCAGAAAAGGAGTGTCTACCATTCGCTCATTATTAATTGTTGAAGATAACCGTGATCAGAGAAATTATTTGGTTGAAAGTGCGCTTAAGTTTAATTCTGGCATAACGATACACAGCACTGATAAAAGGTCCGAAGCAATAAAAATAGTAAACCAGGAAGATATTGGTGCCTTTTTTATTGATATACAACTGTTAGACGGTAGCGGGATTGAGTTAGCAAAGGAAATACGCACTATTAAAAAATATCAGTTTACTCCCATCGTTTTTATAACTGGGATGCGAACAAAAGAATTAGAGGCTTTTCATGATGTCCATTGCTATGATTACATATTAAAGCCTTATACGAAAAAGACCATAACCGATGTTATGACTAAGATTATGATTGATTACTTTGATCAATTAAACGAAGAACCCAATTATCTGACCTTAGATTTTAAAGGTTTAAAACAACGTGTAAACTTGAAAGATATCCTATTAATAGAAAGTCGCAGCCGTAGAATTATCATCCGGACACAATACGAAGAAATAAAGTATAAATCCATGAACCTAAGCCAGTTTGCAAAAGAGTTACCTGCACATTTCATACAAACTCATCAGTCTTTTTTAGTAAATCGTGAGTATATCGAAAAAGTCGATATGATTAGTAATTGTATCTTTTTGAAGGGGTTAAAAGATAGCATACCAATAGGTACTAGTTACAAAAAAAAGGTAGGTGAACAGATTTAATGGTTTATTATTTTCAAACATTGGCACTGTCTTTGTTCGACTATGCAATGACATTACTTTTTGTTCATAGTATTAATAAAACCCTTAAGTGTAAATGGAAATTGGTTCCCTTATACATAATCGTGCCTTCTGCCCTTATTGCATTAGTTAACTTTCTTCAATTTAACGATATCTTATCACATTTGTTTAGTACGATAATCAGTATCGTGGCTTTATATTTATATCTATATTTTAATCAAGCTAAGAACATTGCCTCTTGCTCACTTGTTTATTTCACTATTTCCTTGATGATGATTGTTCTCCAATTAGCAGGTGTTGTTATTGTCAAACTAATTCTTGGAAACGTTGATTATACCTTTAACAATGGTTTACTTTCGCAGGGAATATGTTTAATTCTGGTACTTATTTTAACCAGGCTAGTACCATTCTTCCTTCTTCATTCCTTTATTGAGGAACGAAATGCCATTTACTGTGTGATTATGACTGCTTCCTTTGTACTTTCCTATGGAATAACGATTCTATGGTATATAGATGTCAGTAATATTACTAACGTTATACTTGAAATAATTCTTGTTGTTCTTTTTGCCATTGTTATTAATACTGTCGTTTTGCGAGAAGGTTTTGTGAGTCGTAATTACAAAGAAAAGCTTGCAATCTATGACACCTATTTCCCTATCATTGACGATATGATTGAAGAAATTCGTGGAAAGCAGCATGATTATCACAATCAAATACAAACTATTCTTGCAATGAAAAGAGATGAAGCCTTTACGGATAAGGCGATTGATGATTACATTGACGAGATTAATAGCAATAATATCTGGAAGGATCTTCTCAAATTAGACAATAAAATTATCAGTGCTTTTCTTTATAGCAAAATGTTAGAAATTAAGAACAAGGAAATAAACGTTAAGTTGTCTATTGAAGATTTTACAATGGCTTCAAACTACAACTCCCACCAGTTAGTTGAAATGTACGGAATTCTTATAGATAATGCCATTGAAGCAATTGAAAGCATGAATATAGAGGGAGAGCTTGAACTTCTTATTAATCGAGATAATGGAATTAATATTTTTGAAGTTAAAAACACTTATAGATATGTTAGCGTAGCAGAGATTAATAATTATTTTAGTTATGGATTTACTACGAAAGAAAATGCTCCTCGAGGTATTGGTCTTCACAAGCTGAAGAAAATGTTGGAGCATAAAAAGGGTACCATAGATTTTTACTATGATACCGCTTTAAACATGGTTGTTGCAAAGATTTGTCATTATTAGTTGCGCAGTGATTCAGGTACCTCAGGTTCGCCCCACAAATAAGTAGAAGCCCACATTGTTGAAACTACAGGTGCGACCATAAGTAACAAGCTAAGAATATTACGTGCGAAGCCTAGTTTCTTTCCTGATTTCATAATAGCTTCCTCCTTTCATCGTTAATAATTGAATTGTTTGTAATATAATTGTAAAAGGACCAATTAAAAATATTGGTTCTCTTATTATTATAAAAAGCAGCAAGTAGACCGCAATAAGTACTAAAATATTACGCTTAATTTCTGAAAGATTTTTCTTTACATTACGCCCGCTTTTTATAGATATTCTAGGTGATGTTAATATTAATACTAAAGCAATTGGTATCGTCACCATTAACAAATATATATAATAGTGTCGAGGCAATAACACAGTCAAATACACTAAAAGGGAGAAGTAACCTGTAGAGAACAACAGACAGCCCAGATAGGTATTATAGTGTTTTCCGCCAATATGAATTCTTAAAAGAGTGGTTGTAACAAATGCATATACATATTCTAGCCAATATCCAAGCAGGGAAAATGCAACAAAAAGAATTAAGAACTTTGAGGCATCTCCCAGTATAACTAGAGCAGAATATTTAATCTGTTCCATCTGAATCTCTGTAAAATAGCCATCTTTGTTTAATTTATTTAACAAATGTTGCATAATATAATCTATTTTCCCTCTCTCAATTTATTATTATGCCTTGATA
>JAFACO010000099.1 GCA_023425485.1 Bacillota bacterium | reverse complement strand
GTGCTACTCCGTTTTTTATCTGTTACTTAATGTTTGAAGCCATAAAGCTACAGATATCCATATTCTTTGAACATACAGTGGGTGTCCAATATGTTTTGCATGTGGCAGAAACAGGCGGACCTTTTGTGAAGGCAATGACATATTTGGTGGTAATAGCAATCTGTATCGAAATATCCTCCATGCTTACAGCTATCTATGTTCAGCATGTGTCACTAAAGCAAAAGCCTAAGCTTTATAAGGCACTAAAAGAGCAATTATATGCAAAGGCAAAGGATCTGGACTTAGCTTGTTATGATGATCCCAAGTATTACAATGACTTTGTACTTACAGTTTCGGAGGCAGAGAAAAGTGTGGATCGGTTCTTAACCTTGGTGGAACGGTTATGTACTAGCCTTACGGTGTTTATAACTTTGGGTATTTTCATTTTTACTGTGGATGCTTGGGGGCCGCTTTTTATAGTACTTTCATTTTTGCTTTCCTTTATTTTGGCAGGAAAAGTGAATAAATTGAATTTTAAAGTAAGGATGCTTAAAAATCCTATCGAAAGAAAAAGGGCTTATAATCATAGGGTGTTTTATCTGAACGAATATGCAAAGGAATTGAGACTAAACCCATCCATCACTGAAATCCTATATGAGGATTTTGATCAAACCAATGATGAAATTAATAATGTTACGAAGAAATATGTGAAGAAGCTAACTTGGCTAGGATTTTGTAAAGATTATCTGTCCAAAGATTTTATAACGGATGGATTATATGCTACATATCTAATTTATCAAACTGTTGTTTTACATACCATTTCCTATAGCAACATGGTAGTTCTGTTCAGTGCAATCAACAGATGCCGACGTTCAATGAATACGCTGGCAGAGTTATACCCTTTGGCAGCAGAAAACAGCTTATATGTGGAAAAAATAAGAGAATTTTTGAACTTTGAATCTAGTATTAAGAGCAAAGATAGTTATACCATCCCTAAGGAACCAAAAAGTCTTGAGTTAAGAAATGTATCCTTTGCATATAACTCCAAAGATGGGAATATTCTTAACAACATCAATATGAAGATAAATCCCAATGAAAGAATTGCAATTGTAGGCTATAACGGAGCTGGTAAAACAACCTTAATTAAGCTTATTATGAGACTTTATGATACCAAAGAAGGAAATATTTATTACGATGATATAAACATAAAAGAGTATGAGTTAAATGCTTATAGAAATAAAATCGGAGCGGTGTTCCAGGATTATAAGATTTTTGCGGCAACTTTAAAGGAAAATGTATTGTTAGATGATTGTGATGAATCAAAGAATGATGATTGCGATACAGTAATTGTCCAGAATACAGATGAGCAGGTAAGCAAAGCTTTAGAAGAAAGCGGCTTTGGTGAGCGTCTGATTTCCTTAAAGGAAGGCTTGAATACCCATCTGTCTACAGAGTTTGAGGAGCAGGGGATCAGCCTGTCCGGTGGTGAAAATCAAAAGGTTGCTATTGCTAGAGTATTCTATAAGAGTGCTAATCTTATTATTTTGGATGAACCCTCCAGCGCATTAGACCCAGTTACAGAATATAATTTAAATAAGACCATGCATAAGATGGCGCAGGAGAAATCAGTTATTTATATCTCACATCGGCTTTCTACGACCAGAGATGCAGACTGCATTTATATGCTGGAGAATGGGTCTATTATTGAAGCAGGCACGCACAGGCAATTATTAGAGCTAGATGGAAAATATGCTGCCATGTGGAATGCCCAGGCAGGGAGATATCGATAGAATCAGGTATAACTGCAAAACATAATTTAAATATAGAAAAGGTGGATATTAGGAAGTTAATATCCACCTTTTCCATATTCAACTCATTTGCAACAGGCTAAATCAGAATAGTACTTACATATCAACTATAAAGATTACATTTATTAAATGGGTATTTATTTTTTGTAGGTATTATTATATTCTGCAATCCTTTCCTGCTCGTATTGTTCCATAACTTGTGAAAGATTGTCTTCCTGTAATTTATCAACAGGGAAATAGGAAACAGATATGGAGTTCACCCAGGAAGAAGCACGACCTTTCTTTTCAGGTTTGTTTTCCATTGGTAAAACTCGTACATTATACTGACTTACAAGTATGTTTTGTTCTTTTAATAACGATTCTAATGCTTTTGTAACTTCCGCAATTACATCATAAGATACCTTGTCATGGTAAATAGTAGCATCAATTTGTAAAGGTAGGGGTGGATTAAGAATATCAAGTTCCATATCACGGGTTAGATTAGTAAAATCAATATTTTTTTCATCATCAACTGCGAAGGATAGATATACATTATCAAAATCATAATCTAATTTCCCAATAATTAAAGACTCTGCAAGTTCACGCATCTCGCTATCCAATCTTCGCCAGGTGGTCATATGATTGGCAACCTCATATTCATAATCATCACTTTCTACCTTTCCATAGTCGTCTGTGTAGATATTAAAGAAGGTATCCTGACTGGTACCAGACTGAACTCGAACTATATAGTTACTAAATTTAAAGTTGTAGGTTGCACGAATAACTTGTAAATCCAAATCCTTGTAGTTTGCAGTAACATATTCCTTTGCGGATTTTTTGGCTAAGGCTTTCGAAACAGGATTACCTACCCATGCATTAACAAATAGAAGTAATAGTACAATTAAACCAATTGCCACTACAGCAGCTAATATCTTTTTTATCTTCATCTTAATTCTCCTTTTTTTCTTTTCTGAAGGCATAACTAAAAAGCCAAGCAATTACAGTACCGAGGGCAATAAAGAATACATAAATAATCGACCACCAAAAAGCCATAAGAAAAAGCGAATAGAAATCGGAGGACACTAATACCCCATCTATAAGTCCACGAATCGTAATCCATCCCAGTGAGAATAAGAAAAAACTAACGGAAATCAGATAGGCTTTTTTCTTTAAAAGTACATATCCAAGGGCTCCAATTGCAGGCAAGATAAGAGCGTTGTAAAACATATTCATACTGTCAGAAATAAGCAAACCGAACAAAGTTCCGGCAAACATAATAGCAATAGTTATAAATGTTAATTGCTTCTTGATTTTACTAACTACGATACGGTCGTCCATCACAACCGCAATCGATTTATCACCGTCATAGGTTAAGGAGCAGGCATCACACTCGGCAAGATGTTCATGTACAGCTTTACAGCTATCCTCGCTGGCAACACCATCTTTGACCAGCGGTATTAAATCCATGCACATGTCACAGGAAATTTTACTCATAGGAATATCCCTCCTTTATAAGAATTTCTTTTATCTTATTCTTGACGCGAAAGTCAAGCACCCTTGCAGAACTCTCTGATATATTGTGTTTTTGAGCTATTTCATAAAAAGAGTATCCATCAATTCTCATCAAAACCACATCTTTGTTTTTATCACTTTCTTGCAGCAATAAATCATGAATTCTTCCAACGATTTCTTTGGAGAGAATAGTAGCCTCTAAATTAGAACCATCGGAGAGATAGACCTCGGTTAAATCCTGTGTTGTAGGTTCTTTTTTATTCTTTCTCAAATATCCATACCACTGATATCTAGCGATTGAAAATAACCAGGTTTTAATATCTGAGTTCCCTTTAAAACTATGTAACGATTTAATAGCACTGATAAAAACTTCGGAGGTCAAATCCTCTGAAAGGGGTTTGTCATGTGTCTGGCTAAGTAAGTAAGCATAGACTTCTTTCTTATACTGTGCATAAATCGTTTGGATTACCAATTCGGCCATGTCATTCCCCCTTTCATTGTATTAGTGTATAAAACAACAGGTTTTGTTACATAAAATCAATATTTATTTTTATGATACCAAAGAAAGAGAGTGATTGTCACAGTAAAATTAGTATATATTCTCAAAGAGCAGATTGTTAACCTTGGTAAGTGTTTTTCCTGCAGAGATACATCTTAGGTTTCTGTTGCTTTTCATATTTGAAACTATTATTCTGATAATGATAACTACCAACTAGAGTTCCAAATCGACCACTTAGTGTAATTTGGTTTACTTGTATTCATGGTTATACTATATTATTTGCAGGCAGGCGGTATTCAAATGAAAATAAAACTTATATTAGATAAAAAGTATATTGAGCCAGAGATTCATATCTGTAATGAGCAAAAAAATGAGGAAACAAAAAGACTAGTAGAATTGGTTTCACAGGCAGTTAGTACAACGATTACTGGTTACACCGAGAAGGGTGTGATAAGGATACCCTGTGAATCCATCATCCGAATCTACACAGAAAACCATAAGATTTATGCTGCTACAACAGAAGCAATCTATCGATTAAATCAGCGTTTATTTGAACTGGAAGAGCAACTGAATGGTAGGCAATTCGTAAGAATATCCAATTCCGAAATTGTAAATATTCGAAAAATTGAACGCTTGGACACCAGTATTACTGGAACAATCCTTATGTATCTTCAGGCAAATAACAAAACCTTTGTTTCCCGTCGTTATGTTACTAAGATAAAGAATGTATTGGAAGGGTGAGGTGAAAACTATGGTTAAAAGGGCATTTTTGCGTGCATTTCATGGTTTTATGTGTGGAACAGTTATTAACGTTATATTAGCATTAATTATAGTAGCAACTGTTAATAAGCCTGACTTTGCACCTTTGGTACCAGATTATGCAGCTCACTTTGAATCAAAAATAGTAGCATTATTATTACAATGTATTTTAATTGGCTTAACCAGTGCAATATTCGGAGCAGGGTCAGTCATATTAGAGTTTGAACGTTGGAGCTTATTAAAACAGAGCGTTATCTACTTTATCTTAACTGCTATGGTATGGGTGCCGGTAAGTATTTTCTGTTGGCGAATTGATAAGTATTTGCCCGCCTTTATTAGTTTTATCTTGAGTTATACTTTAACCTATATTATTTCATGGTCAATTCAACTTAAAATATGCAAAAAGACAATACTGGAAATTAATCAAAAATTAGAGGAACTAAAAGTTTGAGTATTTTTAATGTCTTGCTGTAATGGGGAAATGTAAAAGCAGAGATATAATATGTGACTTAAGAGTACAGGTATTAAGAAAGGTATGTTTAAAGAGATGGCTAACGCAATTGAAATTAAGAATTTAAGAAAAGAGTATGGAAGTAAAATTGCTGTAAATAATATCTCCCTATCCATTGAAGAAGGCAAATTATTCTCTCTGTTAGGAGTAAACGGTGCAGGTAAAACAACTGCAATCAGGATGCTGACAGGTCTTTCCAAACCTACGTCAGGAGTAGCATTTATCTATAAAAAAAGTATAAGCATTGACCTTGATGAAATTAAGCAGATAAGTAACCTATCCCCCCAAGAAACAGCGATTGCGCCTAATTTATCCGTGAAAGAGAATCTAGAGTTCATTGCAGAAATATATGGATTTCCTAAGTCAAAAGCAAGAGAAAAAGTAAAAGGGCTAATAGAACAATTTGATTTGCAGGAAGTAGAGAACAGCAAAGCAAAAATACTTTCCGGAGGGTGGCAGAGAAGGCTTAGTATTGCAATGGCACTAGTGACAGAACCTAAGCTTATTTTCTTAGATGAACCCACCTTAGGTCTTGATGTACTTGCCAGAAGAGAATTGTGGAGAATAATTGAGAGATTAAAGGGTAAGACAACCATTGTACTAACCACACATTATATGGAAGAAGCAGAAAGCTTATCCGATGTAATAGCTATTATGGTAAAAGGTTCTGTTCGAGCAATGGGAACTTTGGAGGAACTTAAACTTAAGACTGGAAAAAGTAATTTAGAAGATGCGTTTATTACCATTGCAGAGGAAGAGTGAAGGAAATTTCCTTTCACTCAAAAAGAATTCCAATAAGAACCCGTTGAATTTCATTTTAAATTTTTTTCAGGTGTTGTATGTGCCGACATAAGCGGTAGAATAGGGGGAATATGAGAAGTATTATATTTAGCAGAAGAATAGGTAAGGAGTTGATGAGAGATCCTTTGAGTTATATATTTTGCTTGGGATTTCCGTTGGTAATGCTTATCATAATGACAATTGTTAATCAAAGCATACCACAAGAAGCAGGAATGACAGTCTTTCAAATTCAATCCTTAGCACCCGGTGTTGCATTATTTGGACTGACCTTTGTAATGTTGTTCACCTGTATTCAGGTATCAAAAGATCGCTCCAGTGCATTTTTAACAAGGTTGTATGCCTCACCGATGAAAGCGGTAGATTTTCTAGGTGGTTATACTTTGCCAACAATGGTGATATCAGTTGTTCAAATTATAATTACATTTATTGTAGCAATCATCATTGGAAGGATATCAAGTTATGAATTTCAAATATCGGATATCATCCTGTGTATCCTTGTTTTACTGCCTTCCGCACTATTGTTTATAGCGTTCGGATTGTTCTTTGGTACACTTTTAAATGATAAGGCGGCTCCTGGAATATGTTCTATTATTATCTCTGCAGCAAGTATCCTCGGTGGTGTTTGGATGGATGTTGACTCTTTAACTGGTACCTTTAAGACAATTTGCCAGGTCCTGCCCTTTTATCAAGGCGTAAGTGCCGCGAGAAATGCTATTCAAGGAAATTACGCAGAATTAGTTCAGCCACTCGCAATAATACTTGCTTATGCAATTATCATTTACATACTTTCTTCGCTGTTATTTCAAAGAAAGATGCAAAGTGATTTAAAGTAGCCGGTCTGCGCCATCTGGATATAGATACAACTATACTCATTTATTAAAAGTTATTGTGGCTTTTGATGCTCAAATCATAAAATAGCCTTAATGACTTAATAATACTCCAATTCTTTGATAGTTTCAGCTCATCCGTCCAGCAGGGTTATTTTGCGACCTGTGGACAGGATGAGCTTTTCTTCTCTCATCTTACCCAACTCCCGCATCATAGCACTTCGATCAACAGCAAGATAGTCTGCAAGCTCTGACAAAGAGATAGGAAGGACAAAGGAATTTGTATTATTTTTCTTACTTCTATAATCAAAATAGGAAAGAAGCTTATGTCTAAGTGTAAGCTGGCTTAGTATTTCAATATGTTGCAGGTTCCGACTTATAGAATTGACAATTAGACCTTCATGAAGTTTCATTAAGGCTGCATTGTTCTCTTTCATAAATTCTCGATAGTCTAAAAATGCTACGGTACATTTTGTCTTTGCAAAGATGGAATAAGAATTATTTCCTAAACCCAACATTGTTTGATGACAAAAGATATCATTCACTTCATAGTAATCAAGAATCCTCTTTTGATAGTTCAAATTAATGGTCGCAAGATATGCCATACCACTAGACATAATACCTATTGCATTTTTGTCAGTAGAGGGATTTAAGATGATTTCATTCTTATTAAATGACTTGGTTTTTAATTGAAAATGCTCCTGAAGTACCTTAAATGCTTGGTTAGAGCAGTCCTGGGA
>JAFACO010000331.1 GCA_023425485.1 Bacillota bacterium | reverse complement strand
TGCCTAGGGATGGAATAGCCTTTGATGACAAATAAATGATAAAGGCTCCAAAAACACCTCCAATCAGCCAAATCGGGCTAACTTGAGTAATCTTTTGATACTTTACAATACTGCCATTTACGATATTAATGATTAAGAAAACTGTTGTTCCAGTAATTAAACTATGTAGAGTTGCAACAGCCGGGGTAATATACTTCCCCAACTGGGAATTAATACTCGCTTCTATGGTTGTAAAAATACCAGCTAAAATCGCCATTAACATTGGGAATACATTCATACCTGTCATCATGCCTTTCATGGAAGCTATAAAATAAGGAGTTTATTGCACTTATCACTCCAACTCATCTCATTCATACATATGAGTCAAGGCACAATTATATACAAGCAACTGAAATGGCCTATTAAATTCACCAAGATGATACGACCGGCCGTTTCACTTTATCTTTACATAATGATAGACGCCAAGAGGCTGAGAGTAATTTTGATACTCTCAGCCTCTTGGCATTTACATATATACTATATGATATAATGTCGTCAATTATATCTGCGCTGAACAAAGTGAGTGCGCGTCACTGGCACGAAGTGCCAATATCATGTGATTTTTACATGATATACTAATTAAATCTTATATTTACTTAGGTCTTCCTGGAAGTTCTTAATCATTAAATCAAAAATTCCTATCTGATTTGTTAATTCATTGATTTGATCCATGTAAATTGCCACATTGGAGCTTGCTTCTTCTGTAGCCGCTGAATTCTCTTCTGCAATTGCTGCAAGACTGTGCATGTTATCAAAAATAGAGGTAATGTTATCCGCCTCAACCTTCAGCTCCTGTGAGGTCTGAATCATAAGGTCTGATACAGATTTAAGATTCTTATTTGCTTTATTTGAAGTATTAACAGCATCGGTAAGCTTAAGACTTTCCTTTTCAAGCACACCGTATTGTGTATCGATATCACTTACTACCCCACCAATACTTTCAACAAATTCAGTTAAGCTCTTATTAATTTCATCCACCGCTTTATTGGTTTCAACAGATAATCTACGTACTTCCTCAGCAACTACTGCAAAACCCTTACCTGCATCACCAGCTCTTGCTGCTTCAATGGAAGCATTTAATGCTAACAAATTAATCTGCTTAGCAATGGAAGAAACAATTAATACTATCTGAGTAATTCCTGCTGCATTCTTACGAAGTTGATCACTGTTTGTACGAATAAGATTGAACTTGTCCAAAACATTATTAATTTCCATCGTGGTTTCATGAACATTGTGGAAGCTAGTCTCCAATCTGCTCATTGCCTTTTCAATCTTGCTCTTATTTGTCTGACTCTCATCAGAAATTCTGGTAACACTTAAAATACTGTCATTTAATATTGTAACTGAATGCTCAGTATCCTCTGCCTGAGTTGTTGCAGCAACAGCCACCTCATCAAGAACACTGGTTATATCATCCGAGGTTTCTTGCATGGTTTTTGCTATATCTGTAACTGAATGATTAAAGGTATACATCTCATCGACAATTGCATTGAACCCAATAAAGTCCTTTTGAACACTTCTCTTGATTTCATTCACTTGTTCCATGATTGCTTCATACTCATCACCAGATTTTACTACAAGGTATTCTACAAAGTCACTACCAGCTAGTTTCTCAAGTTCCTTTTTAAGTAATTTCTGTGGTCGATGTAAAACATAAGCAGATAAGGCTGATGCTAAACAGGTGATAATACCGATTGGTATTGCTGTTAATTTATCAGGAACCAGAATTAGAGCTCCTATTGTTACAAGAATTGTATTCAGTACTGTCGTTTTAATTGCTGTATTTTTAATAAAGCCAAAAGAAAGCAGCTGATTGACAAAATATTTCTTTGTATATTGGATTTCGTTCTCAAAGGTCAGTTTCATTTGAAACTCACTAGGATTATTGTCCAATACCTCAATTTTAATATTTTCTTTAAAATACTGTGATACACCACTTATCAAACCTAGGAGATAGTAATTCATTCCTCTTTTTGAGCGATAGATGAATTTAATCTCGTGTGAAGATATCGGCACTACATCAAGGATCGGAGGTTTCGCTCCACGAAAGCGTTTCATTACAATAACATGAACATCATTCATGGATTTTAAAAATTGATATGCTGATTCATGACGAAAGAAACCAGGATAGTTTTTGCTGAAGGTAATAATATTCTGCTCACCCATTATCTTCCATATCTCTTCATGACTTTTTCCCACTAACTTGCCTATATGATCAACTACTCCAAGTGCTACACGGTCTTCCACATCCTCCAGTGGAGAAAAAACAACGTCTGTCTGTAATTTATATTCTTTTAATGCTTCATCAACAACACTTTTACCAAATAACGCCCTACAAGAATCAACCCAAGTTGAAACTACAGTTCCTTTCATTTCAAAACCTCCTTAGTATCGTTTGAAAATCTAATTCAATTCTATACCAAGAATTTTAATTATTCAAGCGATACTTTAATAATGATAATTATTATTAATTTTGTAATTAATTTCCAAATAATACATTTGAATTTATTGGATTTTCTCCTTTATCAAATACTTATTTGCTATAATTTTATTAAAGATAATACACACTTTGTGTGCTTTTATTAAACCTAAAAAACCATCTTGCTTCCTAATATATAAAGTCTTATAATATCTTAGATATTACCTTATATTTATCAAAGCACACTTTATTGATACTTTACCTTCGCATTAATTAGGAGTAATGATTATGGATAAAATTATTATTGTAGGGATCGGTGGTTTTCTTGGAGCAGCTTCAAGGTACCTTGTATCTCAATATTGTACAAAATGGTTTGGTAGCCAGTTTCCTTATGGGACTCTGGCCGTAAATGTTGTAGGTGCACTTCTTATCGGTATCATTCTTGAGGTGTTTGCAACCACCAACTTGATTTCAGAAAATATGAAGCTTTTTCTTACAACAGGAATCCTTGGAGGGTTGACTACCTTTTCAACCTTTAGTTATGAAACCATCAGCCTGTTCTATGCTTCCAAATATACATTGGCAATATTAAACACCGCCCTTAACTTATTTTTAAGCTTAGGCGGTGTCATATTAGGAAAATTTATCGGTTCAAAGTGCTTTTAATTAATTGGAAGTATCTTCGGATGCATTATCTGTGGTCTCTTCCGAAGTGCTTGTTTCCTGGGTTGTATCTTTGTTACCTTTATCTTTATCCTTATCCTTATCTTTGTCAACATCGTAATTTTCAGTTCCAGGCAATTCATATACCACGACCGCCACTCCTCGTTGAATCTCCGCAAACATTGCTTTTGCTGCTGCAGGCGGCATATTGATACAGCCATGGGAGCCCTTGGTTAAGTAAATATCCTCACCAAATTTATTTCTCCAGTTAGCATCATGGAATCCGATATTTCGATTAAATGGCATCCAGTATTTTACCGGGGTTTGATAATCCTCACCGACTAATACTGCATCATTTTCTTTATACTGAACTGGATAGGTACCAACCGGTGTAGAATAATTCTTGGATACGTTACCAGATACGAAATCTGATTCTACCACAAGCTCTCCATTTTTATAAAAATATAGATGCTGTGCAGTTAAATTAACCTCGACATACGTATTGCCGATGTCATCCTTGCCATATTGCTGTGCTGTCTGGAAATAAACAGGCTTCTTAGTCACTGTTTCTCCATCTTTAATCAGCTGGGTTAATTCTTTTACTTCTTCTGGTCGATTCAGCCACCAGCCGTAGTCTCCGCCCTTGACCTCAATGGTATCTCCATAGGAGGTTTTAAAGGTTCTTACTCTGCCAAAGGAATTGTAGGTCTTACCAATGTAATCTACATATTCTTTAATTCCTTCTTCATTGAATTCCACCTTGTAATTATCATCTATTGTAATCCAATTACTGATGGTTTTTCCATCTAAAACCTCGATGTCATCTCCAAATTCATAGGTAATAACAGCGCTAGTCAAATCTTTCATTTCATTAAAGGCATTCGCTAAATCCGGATATTCAGAGGTTTTTTCCGGCTTTGCATAGGTCCCAGTGTCCTCTATTACAAGGGTCGGTGCAAGGGTAAGAATAGCCTGTTGTAATTGTGGATATAATTCGTCTTTGTTAATTTTAGCACCTGGATCTTCAGGTACAATTTCATAGCCATTCTCACCATACTCTGAAATTGTAGCATTGGTCGGCTCAATTGTATTCGCTTCCTCAAACAATGCCAGCTTATTATATTTCTTTTCTAAAAGCTTTTCGTCGTATTCCAGCATTGTATTAATCTTTAAGTCATGTGGCTTCCTTATATTAAGCGGCCATTTTGCAACATCCTGCTGCTGCAATAATTCAAGAATACTTCCTTCATATACCATATGTAAATTAATTTCACCGCCACGAATAGTATCACTAATACCATTTCTACCTAACAAAGTAATTTTATAATCCCTTACTTCTTCGGTTATTAATGCTTCTGCTTCCTCCACAGTCATATTGGAAGTATCAATGCCATTAATACTGGTATTTTTATAGAAATGGTCCTTGTAATATTGAAGCGGATATAAATATAATATCACCAGTGGCAGTATAATTCCTACACTAGCAAATGCAATTAAAAAGTTTCTAATTTTACTAGCTGTATTTTTTTTACTCTTTTTTCTACTCATTTTTACACCTACATTCTACTTAAAAAAGCACAGTTTTCAATTCATGCCACTATTATAAAACAAAAAGATGTCGATTTATAGTCAAATTCATTAAGTTTTAGTTAAATAAGTGTTACTATTTAAAGAAGAAAACGAGCAACTGCTTCACATTTTAAAAGCCCCCATCCGGCAAAACTCGGATGGAGGCTTACTATTTATACGATTTTTTATTAAATTCTTCGCTATTTGCATTATTCTATATACTGCCTGGTGGGTTGAACAGTTGCAAAATATATATACTTGGAAGTCGATTATGGTCTTTGCATACCGCCTTTATTGCCTCTCATTCCGCCACCACCAAAGCCTCCGGATTGTTCTCCACTTGAGGTTGCTACTGAACTAAGTGTGACCTCAGCAGTTTGTTCTCCGCTCGTTAGTGTATAGGTTTTACCATTTGCCAAATCAGGTGAACTTACTACAACAGAATTAAACTCTTTTTCTGCTACATAGGAGATAATTTCTTTTCCTGTATCATCAGTTACTACAATTTCAGAACCAGCAGCTATTGATGAAGAAAAATTATGAAGGAAGGAATACTGCGTCGATGTATCGGAAAATCCTTGGGCCATTCCAGAACTACCTGCTATTACTACGGTTCCACCTGTAATATCAGCTGTTCCGTTGTAATCAAATCCAGCATTTCCATTGTCTGTAGGACCACTTACTGTAATGGTACCTCCGCTGATATATACGGAGCCATTGGAGTCTATGCCATCACCTGCTGCATTCACATTAACGGTACCTCCCGTGATCAGGATGTAGCAATTAGCGTTGTTTTCAAATTCTCCTCCGCCCATACCACCTTGCATCCCATTGCCTCCGAAGCCATTTCCACGGTTCCCCTGGGTGCCGTCGTCTGTGGTAGAACCATCGGTACCGTTGTTAGGTAAGTTCGGGAAAGAACCATCGCTAGGAGCTTCAGGAAAATTCCCGTCGCTAGGAACTTCTGGAAGTGTACCGCCATCCGGGAATGTCGGTGTGGTACCATCGGTTTGTGGCATTTGAGGCTGCTCATTTTCTGTGGTTGAAAGTAATACAGCTGTGCTCTGCTCTACCTCCGTCGATACAGAATCAGTGGAGGTAGAAGTTGTTGTTTCTGTTACTCCACTAGAAGAGTTAAGACCAT
>JAFACO010000091.1 GCA_023425485.1 Bacillota bacterium | reverse complement strand
ATATGGACATCAACCGTCCTTTCATCGGAATCACTGTCCAGGGACCAAAGTTCGTCCATTAACTGTCTTCTGGTAAAGATCTTCCCCGGATAGGAAAGTAATTTATATATCAGCATGAACTCTTTCTTTGGAAGTTCCTGCGTACTGCTCCCATCCGTTATAATTAATTCATCATAGTTAAGAGTTGTCCTTCCAATGACCAATTTATGCTCATTTGCTATCTTCATTCTCCTAAGAAGCGCAGCAATTCGAAGTAACATTTCCTCTTCATCTACGGGTTTTACCATATAATCATCTGTTCCCACCAGAAACCCCTTCTTTATATCCATTGGAGTTTCTCTGGCAGTCACCATGAGGATTGGAATTTCCCATCCTGCACTCCGAAGAAGCTCTGTAAATTCATACCCATCCATCTGCGGCATCATGATATCCAGAACGATTAAGTCCACTTGAACCTTATCCAATAGATTAAGTCCTTCCTGCCCATCCCCTGCGAGAAACACCTCATAACCATTCTGTTCGAGTACTGCCTTCATTAGTTTCCTTGTATGAAAGTCATCCTCTACGACCATAATATGAAACATAAGAACCTCCCTGTATATCTTAATGTGATTTTATCACATATTAGATAATGTTGTCTTAAATTTTTCCACAAAGCAAAACTATTTCCTACTAAAAGCATACCATTTTACCTCCGGAAGAGCCAGACATATCCAATGGAATAAATTATTAACTTTTCATAAAGTATGCTTTTGTTAATATTCAGTTTATAAAGGGTGATTATACTCCACCTATTATTATGGAAAGGGGCACATTAGATGCTTAAGCTTAAGAATGTCTTTAAGGACTATAAGGCAGGCGACACCACTGTCAAAGCCTTAAAGGAAATCAATATTGAATTTCGTAAAAATGAATTTGTATCAATTCTTGGACCCTCCGGTTGCGGTAAAACAACACTTTTAAATATTATTGGCGGTCTTGACCGCTATACCAGCGGGGATTTATCCATTGATGGCAGATCCACCAAGGAGTTTAAGGACAGCGATTGGGATAGTTATCGTAATCACTCCATCGGCTTTGTATTTCAAAACTATAATTTGATTCCTCATCAAAGTGTACTCTCTAACGTTGAGCTTGCCATGACCTTATCCGGTGTATCAAAGGCTGAACGCAGACAGAGAGCCATTGATGCCCTCACAAAGGTCGGTCTTGCGGACCAGATTAAAAAGAAACCCACACAGATGTCCGGTGGTCAGATGCAGCGTGTGGCGATTGCCCGAGCACTTGTTAATAATCCTGAAATTCTGTTAGCCGATGAGCCTACCGGTGCTCTGGACTCTGAGACCAGTGTACAGATCATGGAAATCCTGAAGGATATCTCAAAGGAACGCCTCATTATTATGGTAACTCACAATCCTGATCTGGCAAAAGAATACTCCAGCAGAATTATCCGACTTTTCGATGGTAACATAGTAAATGACTCAAATCCTTATGAGGTTGCAGAGTACACAACTGCAAAACCAGAACATAAAAAGAAAGCAAAAGCAGAGAAAAAAGCATCCATGGGTAAAACCTCCATGTCCTTTTTCACTGCCCTATCCTTATCCTTAAACAATTTAATGACCAAGAAAACCAGGACCTTTATGACTGCTTTTGCAGGCAGTATCGGTATTATCGGTATTGCTTTAATCCTATCCTTATCGAATGGTATTCAGGTCTATATTGACAAGGTGCAAGAGGATACCTTATCCTCCTATCCCATTAGTATCGAGTCAGAAACCATTGATATGACCAGTCTATTAACCTCCATGTCAGATAATGCTGACCGTAAAGACGATCATTCTCTTGATAAGGTTTACTCCAATACCATTATGTTTGATATGATGAACACTATGCTGGCAGAAATTCAAACCAACAATCTGGAAGCCTTTAAACAGCACCTTGAGGATCCAGAGAATGGGATTTCTGATCATATCAGCGCTGTTAAATACGGATATAATCTCGATTTAAATGTCTATATGCCCGATACTTCAAAGGGTGTACAACAAATAAATCCAAGCAAATTATTTGATGCAATGTACGGGGGCGGCAGCTCCATGAATTCGCCTATGAGTTCTATGTTTGGTACAGGGCTTGAGGTATGGTCAGAGCTATTAGGAAATCAGGACTTGTTAAATTCCCAATATGATGTTATTTCCGGTAGATGGCCAGAGACCTATAACGAAATCATTTTAATTGTGGATCAAAATAATGAGATTAGTGACATGGTAATGTATTCCTTAGGTTTAAAGGATCCCGCTGAAGCTGAAAAGATTATGGCTGCAGCTATGAAGGGTGAAACCTTTGAGACAGAAAGCTCCAGCTACAGCTATGAAGACATTCTTGCCATGAATTATAAGCTAGTGCTTCCTACGGATTATTATCATCAAGCGGACGACACTGGCGCTTGGAAGGATATGCGCGACGACCTTGCTTATATGACGAATTTGTTGAACCAAGGCTTAGACCTTAAGGTAGTTGGTATTGTTCGTCCAAATGAAGATGCTGTTTCTACCTCCATCACTGGTGCAATCGGATATACTCATGCGTTAACAGAATATGTAATTAACACCACCAATGAGAGAGAAATTGTGAAACAACAGCTTGCAAATCCAGAAACAGATGTATTCACCGGTATTGAGTTCAAGACTGGCACAGAAGAAGCTGAGGTAACTATGGACGATGTCACCGCTTACATCGCAACCTTGGACCCAGCATCGCAGGCGCAGATGGCTGAATATATGAATACAATGACCGAAGAACAGATTCTTGAAATGTTTTCAGCTCAATTAGCAAAGGCTGATACCGATGCGACTTATGAAGGAAATCTTGAACTTCTTGGAATTGTAGACTTAGACAAACCAGATACCATTAATATTTATGCTGCCAGCTTTGATGAAAAAGAAGCAATTTCCGATGGCATTGAAGCTTATAATAAAGAAATGACGGATGCAGGAAAAGACGAATATGCAATTAATTATACTGACTTGGTAGGGCTAATGATGTCCTCTGTCAGCTCCATCATTAATGTAATTTCCTATGTATTAATTGCCTTTGTGGGTATCTCCCTTGTGGTTTCCTCCATCATGATTGGTATCATCACCTATATTTCCGTATTAGAACGTACCAAGGAAATTGGTATTCTTCGTTCCATCGGTGCTTCCAAGAAGGATATTTCACGAGTGTTCAATGCAGAGACCATGATTGTCGGTTTTGTATCTGGTAGTTTAGGTATTATCGTAACGATATTACTTAACTTACCTATTAATGTGCTCATAAAGGCTCTTTCGGGTATTAACGGTGTAGAGGCTGCCCTACCACCAGCGGGAGCGGTTATATTAATTATCATCAGCATGATACTAACTCTAATTGCTGGACTTATTCCATCAAAGATTGCTGCAAAGAAAGATCCCGTTGTGGCTCTTAGAAGTGAATAAATTTTTTCATACAATATTTCTTAATCAGATAACTTTAATCATAATACATTTCATGTAAAATAAATAATCAGGAGTCTTGCAAATTTCATTCCATTGCTTTAGGGGAATCACCTTACTGTAATAGGATACATCTTTGCTAAGGCTCCTATTTACATTTTCATATTAATATTTGTGAATTTTTTTCCACTTATCCTCTTCCCTGGCATTGTATTCCCATATTCTCTTTTGATTCCTTGATTTCCACCAATCATCTATAGAACTAAAGTACTATCCACGATAGAATATACCTGTGTCGTAGTAACTTATTCACCAATGGAAACAAAGGAGGTTCCTATGAAACGAGTAAACAGTATTCTAGCAATCGCATTATGTATCTTATTGATACAGCCGGTTACGACAGCAAGTGCATACACGGTAAAATCAAATGATACATTAACCAAGATCAGTGAGCGTTTTAAGATCTCGACTAGTACTATCAAGTTGCATAATAATCTTAAGACCACCACTCTTAAACCTGCGCAGAAACTATACATCCCCGTGCATAAGCACAAAGTATCAACTGGGGAGACTTTATATAAAATCGCTACAAAGTATGGGGTTACCCTATCTGCACTAAGAACGGCAAATAACAAATGGAATGATTCAGTTACAACAGGTCAAAAGTTAGTAATTCCCGGAGTTAAACCTATGAAGGGCTATGATCATGTAATTAAATATACCTCTGCAGAGGTTGATTTGTTAGCAAGATTAATTGAAGCCGAAGCAGGCGGCGAAACCTATCAGGCCAAGCTTGGTGTAGGTGGTGTAGTAATTAATCGTGTACAGAGCTCCAACTGGCCGAATTCAATTTCTGAAGTTATTTATCAGAAATTCGGCGAGTATTATCAGTTTACACCGGTTAAAAATGGTATGATTAAAAAGAGCGCATCACAGGACTCCATTAATGCAGCCTGGGCAACAATTTTTGGTAGTGATCCTAGTAAGGGTGCTATCTACTACTATGATGACAGCGCTACAAATTCATGGATATTAGCAAAACCTACGACTGCAAAAATAGACTCCATGATATTTGCGAAATAAGTAATCTACAGTTTTTAGTTTGAAAATATAAATATCGCATCCTTTATGAAGAAAACAACAGGCTATTCTGATACGGTAACAGATTGAAAAAGTAATCTGTACCAGCCCGAATAGCCTGTTGTTTTCTTTATGAATTCCTACTCAACCCATACACTTCTATAGATTCGATCTATCTGTTCTTTTGTGGCAAGTTCTTTTGAAAATGCACTGGCACTGCCAGCACTTACTCCCATTTTAAACGCTTCCTTATAATCGTTTGTAGTTAAATAACCTGCAATAAAACCTGCAACCATGGAATCTCCTGCACCTACAGAATTCACCAATGCACCCTTCGGTGCTTTTGAATACATGGTATCACCTTGATCCGTAAGTAAAACTGCCCCCTCGCCTGCCATGGATACTAAGACATTCTGTGCACCAAGCCTGGAAAGCTTTTTCGCCTGTTCCAGAATATCCTCCATGTAATAAAGTTCTTTTCCGGCAATTTCACTTAGCTCCTGTTGATTGGGCTTAATTAAGA
>JAFACO010000044.1 GCA_023425485.1 Bacillota bacterium | reverse complement strand
TGTACGGGAGATGATCCAATCAAGGGCACATGGATTGAGCGTGGTAAAATGCAACGTGCAGACGATGATGAATTTTCCTTTGAAGCATTTTCCCTGGATGCGACAGTCTTTGAAAATAAAGGCAAGAGGTATTTTGTTTGGGCGGAAAAGGTGGGTGTCGGTAAAATGATATCAAACCTGTACATAGCAGAGATGGAATCTCCTACGAAACTTAAAACAAAGCAAATACTTTTGTCAACACCGGACTATGATTGGGAAAGAGTTGAATTTTGGGTTAATGAAGGTCCTGCTATCCTTAAAAAGCATGGTAAAATACACCTAACGTATTCTGCCAGTGCTACAGGTGCTTGTTATTGTGTTGGTATGCTTACAGCGGATGAAAACTCAGATCTTCTGGACCCGGCCTCTTGGATAAAAGAGCGCAATCCGGTATTGCGTACCGATGCTGACCAGTCTGTTTATGGACCGGGACATAATTGTTTCACCACAACAGAGGATGGTAAAGATGTTATGATTTATCATGCGAGACCTTATGAAGAAATAGTTGGGAACCCATTATATGATCCAAATCGACATGCGCGCATATTAGAAGTACTTTGGGATACGAATCTAAAGCCTAGATTTGAATTCTAATAATAAATTTTTTTATATTTTTTTATAATTAAGTATTAAGTTTAATAATATAAAATAAGTTTAACTTTATGGATGTGTTATGTATATTGTCAATATGACTTGTATATAGTGCGTATCTTACAAAAATAAGGAATACACATAGGATAAAAGTGAAAAAATAACCTAAATTACAATTATATCACTTGACGTTTTGTTCAAAATGTAGTATCTTATATTTATTAAATGAATAGTTTAATAGTTAAGTAAATAGTTTATAAAAATTATAGGGAGGTATTTTTTATGTTAAAGAAAAGTGTTATGGCAGTTATGTTAGCAGCGAGTTTAATATTATCTTCAAGTGTTGCATTTGCAGCTGAGTCTGAGACTCTTGTAAGCAATGGTTGGTGGTCTCCAGATGGAGTACCAGCATCAACACATATAGCTCTTCCAGATGGTGGAACAGCTACATTTGAAGTTGAGGTAGCTGCACCTACAAATCCAGATGATACATATGCTGCATTCTGTGTGGAAGTTTCAGACGGAACTAATTACTTTACTACTACTTCAGCTGGGGATTGCTGGGGAGCTCCTGAAGGTATAGGAAATGTTATTAAAGATACAGGAAAAGCTGATGCAGAACAAGGTAAATCTTATAAAGTAGTAGTTACACGTGATGGTAATAACTTTACTGCAACATATACTGATTTAAGTACTGGTGAAGCTATGTTTGGTACTTTATATTTTACATCAAAAGATACCAACTTTGTTGATCCTACTGTTTATGTTATGGGTCAAGTAGGAACAATGACTGTTAAAGCTACGACATCAGATGCTGTAGCAGCAGAACCTGCAACAGATGATACAACTGCAACACCAACAGATGTTCCAAAGACTGGTGAAGTTTACTATGCAGCAGCATTTGGCCTTGGCATCTTAGCTTTTGGTACAGCAGCATTAAAGTTAAGAAGAAAAGCACAGTAATTAAATACATAATAAAATAGATGATTAGAATGTATATTAATTAATAATGTTTTATGAATTCTATTTAGGAAATGACAAAAATAGTGAGGACTTCTGAATTGAAGTTCTCACTATTTTTATACACGACAAGTGAAGGTTAGGTTAAGTATGAAATAAAAATCTCTTGTTATAACTGTTACGATAACTGGTGGGGGAAAGACCAGTAAACTTTTTAAAGGCATTACTGAAATGGTGTACATCATGAAAGCCAATGTCATAGGATATCTGAGCAATTGTTTTGTTAGTATCGGAAAGTTCAGCTTTTGCATAATCCATTTTTAATAACAATATATATTGCTTAATTGAAATACCGGATTGCTTTCGAAAGAAAGTAGTAAGATATTTTTTGTTATAACCAAAATAAGAAGCAATTTCCTCTAATGAAATATTAGAGCTAACATGTAATTTTACATAATCACCAATATCATTATAAAGCTGTTTTTTTATATGGCCTTCTTCCTGTTTTTTGAACACATCACTTTGATTAGCAAGCTCTGCAAGAACAGCGGACGCCAGATAATTATTTAAGCTTATTTCACGGTAACGTTTATCAGAATCTTGTAATTGTTTCATCATAATTATGATGCGTTCGATTGAATTTAGAGTTCCCGTTTCAGGTATCAGAAGATGACCACGCAAGTATGCGAAGTTGTCAGCTTCCATGTGTTGTAATTTTGGGTCATTGGAATTGTCATTGTAGGTAAAGTGTAACCAATAAAAGCTGCAAGTTGAGGATTTATATCCATATTGACGGGTTGTTGGAGACATTAAAATATATTGACCCTTGTTAATTTTATATTGATTAAGTTCATTCGCGATATATAGCGTTCCTTCGGTTACGACCATCAACTCAAAGTCATGTAAACTTCTTTCTAAATGTGTCCAATCAGATGACGGAGATTGAAATTTTCCACACCATCGATAATTAAATAATTTTGTGGTATCAAAATTATAGACTAACATAGATAACACCTCCTCATATAATCTTGTGATATCTCCTTTATTCTAGCGGGATCGCAGTTTTTCATATTTAGATAATCACTCCTTGATTAACGAATTATAGATAAGTGCTAAGTAGCATAGTTGTACTAATAATTCAATCAGATTTTATATTTGAACTTATTAATAATTAAGTCATTCAGAACATAAAGATTGTTTTAATATAGAATTATCATAGTGCAAATATGAAAAAAATGCAAAGAGTAAATAATTGAATAATAGAGTGCTAGTTTACGATATAAATAAGATATTATATGATAATTAACACCTAGCTAAAATAATAAAATTAACCACACTATTTCATTATAAAATAACTTTTTTACACCATATCATACCTTTTTGCATTTATTGAAAATCTGATAATTGATATACTTGATAAAAAGAAGTATGGAGGAGGTAAAGTAAATATGAGATTATCAAACCAAGAGGGTTCAAATGGAGTTAATCTGACTAATTTAACAGCTTTCGAGCTAAAGGATGTATTACTAACGGATGCCTATTATGTAAATGCTACGCTAAAAGAGATTGAATATCTCTTAAGTTTTAATATAGATAAACTACTAGCAGGATTTCGTGACACTTCAGGTGTAGATACCAATGGAGTTGAACGGTACCCAGGATGGGAAACATCTTTAATTGGAGGACATACCCTTGGACATTATTTAACCGCTTGTGTTCAAGCGTATCAGAGTAAGAATTCAACACCAATACAAAAACAAAAATTATATGAAATCATAGGTTATATTATAAATGGATTAAAAGAGTGCCAGGATATTAGTGGGACGGGTTTTCTGTTTGGTGCATCAATCATTGATGCAGATAATGAGGAGGCGCAGTTTGATAATGTAGAGAAGAATCAAACGAATATTTTCACCCATGCCTGGGTACCTTGGTATACCATGCATAAAACCTTAGCAGGTATTTTAACGGTGGTACAAGCAAAGGGGAGCGGGTTGGATCAGATAGCCCAAGAAGCCTTGGAAGTAGCAACTTTGTTAGGGGATTGGGTCTATCAAAGAGTGAGTTGCTGGTCAGAGACAACAAGAAATACTGTTCTTGCAATTGAATATGGTGGTATGAATGATTGTCTTTATGACTTGTACCAGCTGACAAGTAAGGAGAAGTTTGCAACAGCTGCACATGTTTTTGATCAAACAACCTTATTTGAAAAAGTTTTAATTGGAAAATCAGGAGATCATTGTTTAAAAGATCTGCATGCCAATACTACAATACCTAAATTCTTAGGTGCTTTAAACCGTTATATTTCTTTCGCAGAGGAACATGGAAATGGAGTCGAGGTATATCTGGAATATGCTAAGGCATTTTGGGAAAACGTCCTGCACAACCATACATATATTACAGGTGGTAATAGTGAATGGGAGCATTTCGGACATGATGAAATTCTAGATGCAGAAAGAACGAATTGTAATTGTGAAACCTGTAATGTGTTTAATATGTTAAAGTTAACAAAAAAGTTATATAAAATAACTGGTGAAATGAAATATGCGGATTACTATGAAAAGGCGTTTCTTAATTCCATTATGTCTTCACAGAATCCTGCCACAGGTATGACTACTTATTTCCAACCTATGGATACGGGATATTTTAAAGTATTTGGAGAGGAATTTAATAAGTTCTGGTGTTGCACTGGAACTGGTATGGAGAATTTCACAAAGCTAGGTGAGAGTTTCTATTATAAGAAGGGAAATGTTCTAGTAGTAAATCAGTATATTAGTTCTACGCTGACCTGGGTGGAGCAAAAGCTTACTTTCACTCAGAACTCACAAATTCCAGTTGGAGAGAGTGTATTAGTTACATTAGAGACTCAGGAAGAAGCAGATATTATAATTGCTTTTCGACTCCCTTATTGGTTGTCATCAAAAGCGAAGATATACTTAAATGGCGAGTTTTATGATTATGTAACACAAGAAGGTTATGCCTTAGTAGAAGGACCATTTAGAAATAGAACAGAGATAAAGGTTGTATTACCTATGGAGATACAGGCAGAGTTATTGCCGGATGGGGAAGGTGTTCTAGGTTTTCGTTTTGGACCGGTGGTACTTAGTGCTTTACTAGGAACCTCGGATTTGATTTCCACTACAACGGGTATTGATGTTACAATTCCAAAGACAAAGTTAATTGAAAACGAATATAACAAAACTGGTGACGAAACCATAGTTGTTGAAGCTGAATCAATAGATTGGTTTATAGATAATGTGAACGAATATTTCGTAAGAGATACTGATACAGAGGAATTGGCTTTCCGAATGGTAAAGACGGATGCCAGTCTTACCTTTGTACCACATTATTCTCAATATAAAGAGAGGTATGGTATCTATTGGAAGATTGTAGCTGATAACCAATTATTAAAATCAGGGGTAGAAATAAACCAATGTATTGAAAAAAGTGAGCTAATTCGGTTAGATGCTGTGCAACCGGGATATGGTCAATATGAGAATGATGAGCTTCATAACCTGCAGGAGTATGGAACAGGATCTACAAGTGATACATCGGTGGGAACCTCTAGATATGCCAATGCGAATGGTGGATTTTCCTATCGTATGATTGTGGATGTAGATAATGGTACAAAGCTCATAGCAACCTTAAAAAAAGAGGACAATGGGAAGGCATTAATAATAAAGGCGGGCGACAAAGTAATATATAATAATGAACTATATTCAACAGATGACCTTGAGGAATATGAGATTGTAATCAATCTTCCAGGAGAAGTATTATTAGAGGAAAGTGAAATCCTACCTCTTAATGGGGAAGATTTAACCGTTGTTACCCTTAACTTCGAAGGAGCTCCTGGTAAAGCGTCTGCCAGACTATGCAAATTTCTATATAGTGTTAGGAAGTAAGGTTGCAATTTCGGTGGGTTATCATTAACTAAAAATACCACGTAAAGAGAAGTCTTTACGTGGTATTTTTATGTTGATTTTAAAATAAAATTTGTAATTAGGTGTCGAATAAAAGATTTTTGCAACAAATTTGCAACAATATTTATAGTAATATGGTTTTAATTGTAATAGTAATTTAGTACTACGGATTTCTTTTACTAATGAATTTAATAGGAGGACTTATGATATTAAAAAGAACAAAGAGTGTAAGGGTTTTATCAATGGTGTTTATGATGATTTTTTTGCTATCAAACATAAAACCAGCAGTAATAACAGCTGCAAATACGTTTACTTTACCAACAGATGCTTTGCAACTAGCAAACAAATTGGTGGCTGCTAATCCAGATATAACAATAGTATCAGGCACAGCAACCAATAAAGGCAAACTAACAGCATCTTCTATATTTACAGGGTTAAATCTAGGAACTATGAGTGGAGTATCCTACTCACTACCAGATGGTATCTTAATAACTTCGGGAAATGGCATACCACCAAAGAGCAATACATCAATAAAGTATACAGTTGAAAATAAACAACCGGGTGACACTGATGTAGAGACAATGGCAGGGGTTAAGAATTCTAAAGATGCGTTTGCCCTGGAATTTCAGTTTACTGTTCCTGAAGGGAAGAATGCAGTCGAATTTATCTTTATGTTTGGTTCAGATGAGTACCCAGAATATCTTAATGATATAGTTGATGGAGCAGCAGTTATTATAGACGGAGTTAATTATGCTAAGTTCCCGGGAAATGTACCATTAAAAGTAGTAACTGCAGCAAAATTAAATGAAAATGTGAATTTAGCTATTGAATATGATGGTATCTCAGCACCACAGAAAATTATTGCGTTATTGGATATGGAACGAGAAATTCATACAGCTAAAATTGTAATAGCTGATACTACGGATGAAAAATATGACTCTGGATTATTTATTTCCTCTATGAAGCCAACCTATGCGACTAGTGGGGGTATTGTCGATAATATTCCATCACCAGAGGTTATAAGTGTTAGTGTGTCTCCAAAGGCCGTGGATGTACTCCCTGGTACCTCTACCAATCTATCAGCTAATGTTAACGTTAGTGATGGTGCAGACAAAACAGTAGAATGGACAAGCTATGATGAAACAGGAAAAGTAACAGTGGATACTAATGGTCAGGTGTCTGTAGCAGCAGATGCGACTCCTGGAAATTACATAATTAAAGCTACTTCGGCTGTTGATGAAACTAAGTCTGATACAGCAACGATTACTGTTAAGGAAATAGCTGCTATTAAAAGTGTTACAGTCACTCCTAAAACTACTATAGCTTATAAAAGTGAATCAAAACAGTTACATGCCGAAGTACTTGTAACTGGAGAAGCAAATACATCCGTTAACTGGACAAGTTATGATGAATCAGGAAAAGTAACGGTAGATAATAATGGTCAAGTAACAGTAGCAGCAGATGCGACTCCGGGGAATTATATGATTAAAGCTACCTCAGTTGTTGATGAAACGAAGTATGATACAGCAACTATAACTGTAAAGGAAATACCAGCTGTAAATAGCGTTACTGTCATCCCTAAGACAGCTACTATAGTAATCGGAGAAGCAAAACAGTTACAAGCTGTAGTGCTAGTGACAGGTGAAGCAGATACCTCTGTTAATTGGACAAGTTACGACGAAACAGGAAAAGTAACCGTCGATAACTATGGTCAAGTAAATGTTGCTCCGGATACAATTCCTGGAAATTATATAATTAAAGCTACTTCTGTTATTGACGAAACGAAATCAGATACAGCAACGATAACAGTTAAAATGCCGGATGGTGTAAATAGTGTAACCATCAGTCCGAAGACATCGACAATATATTTGGGTGAGACACAACAATTTCAAGTAGCAGTTGATGTAATAGGAGAAGTTGATAATACTGTTAATTGGACAAGTTACGATGAAACAGGGAAAGTTACAGTGGATGATAATGGTCTTGTAAGTGTTGCGACTGATGCAGTTCCGGGAAATTACATAATCAAAGTTACTTCTGTAGCAGATGAGAGTATGTCAGATACAGCTACTGTTACCGTGAAGGAAGTGCCTTCTGTTATCAGTGTTTCTGTCAATCCTAAAGCTTCTACTATTGTTAAAGGTGGATCGCAACAACTTCAAGCCGTTGTTACTGTGAAAGGAGATGCGGATAAAACCGTAGTTTGGTCTACCAATGATGAGACAGGAAAAGTAACTGTGGATAGTAACGGACAAGTCAGCATAGCTTCTGATGCAGCGACAGGAGATTATATTATTAAGGCAACCTCATTAATTGATGAAGGCAAGTATGACACAGCTGCCATTGCAGTAAAGGAAGTGGCTTCTGTTACTAGTGTTACTGTTAGCCCTAAAAACTTTACAATAGTAAAAGGAGGAACACTACAACTTCAAGCAGAAGTAATTGCTAAAGGAGAAGCGGATAAAGGTGTAATATGGTCTACCTATGAT
>JAFACO010000324.1 GCA_023425485.1 Bacillota bacterium | reverse complement strand
GTTTAATTCTCTGGCGGCTACTCCGGTAGATGCTACACCCATAAATAAATCAAGAACCAGATCATTTTCTTTGCTTGCTATGGAGATGATCTGTTTTAATATGGATAAAGGTTTTTGTGTGGGATGTTTTGGCGATTTTAAACGTTCTTTACCCATACAGATTGGACTTTCAATAAAATTGTGCATTTGACTTTGCTTTGAAAAATTCCAGGTATGTCCCTTATTCCACATGCAGACGATTAGTTCACAACTATTTAAGAAAGAGGACTTACGAATGTTGGGGATGGGGTTCGTCTTGTGCCACACCATGAATTGAAAGGTGTCAAACTCATTATCAAAGACCTCATGCCATTTACCTATTAAGTTATAACTGGTGAAGAGAAAGATGTTGCCGGTAGGAGATAGGATTCGCTTGAATTCCTTCAGGAAATCAATCGGTGCTAACTCTCTTAAGTCCCATTCAGCAAGATCATTGTTAATCTCACTTCTCCATTGAAAGCTCATATTACCAGTGGAATATTTAGCTAGATTATACGGGGGATCGCAAAGGATAAGCTCTATACTGCCAGTAGGGATTTGCGTCAAATGTTCCATGCAGTCGCCGTGAAGTAGAAGATATTTGTCTATGTGTGAGATATCTATCATAGGTTAACTCCTCTCATTTATTTAGCTAACAGAGAATTGCGGATAAGTAATTTATTGATTTTATCTATGGAATTAATACATTACATTATACATTGAATAGGAAAAAATTACAATATTTTATAATATGAGGAAATGCTATGCGGATTCTTGAAAAGATAGCGGTTTGTTGTTCCGTCTTGTTTATGTATAAATAGACAGTATTAAGTACAACGATTTGTTGGTTATGATAATTTACAAAGATACTATAATATGGTACAATATGTCGATAAATGGAAAGGGGGCTTTGCTATTATGTCAATGGAACATGATATTGAGTTAAAAGTGAATTATTCAGTTAAGGATTGTTTTGATGCTGTGGTGCAATCGGTATCATCACTTTCAAATTATGAAGTTACAGAACAAAATGATATAATTGGAACCATTAGAATTAAAGTAAAGGGAATAATGGCTTCTCCAGGGGATTATGTTAGTGCTACTATTACTCAAGAAGCAGCTAACATAACAAAAGTTTTAATTAAAGGTGGAGTAAAAGTTCCATATATGATGGCGAAGAGAAACTGCATTAAAAATTCTGAGGCTATCGCTGCCGCATTTGCAAATGAAATTGCAAATTATGAAAAAGTGGAAGAAGTAAAGACAGCAAAGACTGATAATTCAATTGAGGCTACTCTTGAGAGATTAAAAAGTATGTATCAAAAGGAATTAATAACTCTGGAAGAGTATGAGCAAAAAAAGAAGGAAATTATTAATTCTATGTTTTAAATTTTCTTAAGGTTTGTATCAAGGGTTATACAAATAACTCTGCAAATTAAGCGTACATAAATAACAGAATTAATTTTAGTAGGTGATATAGATAAAAGAGAGGAAGCCATTTTCTCATATTGATAATGGCTTCCTCTCTTTTATGTCAGTTATTATGGAATATAGTACTCAACAAATAATTGGAATACATTTTGTGAGGTAACAGACTTAATGCAATTGGTAAATTGTTTGTCATAGGTATTATTTCTGCCTGTGCCTGTAGGTATCTTAGCAGCATATACCTTATCCATAATGCGATATACAATATCTGAACCATACATATCCTGCAGGAACTCTGTAAAGTGATAACCAACTAATGCTGCATTGGTTCCAGTGGCATTTAGGTAATAAGCTTCAAAGTTCTTTTTATTATCCTCTGTTAGGAAGCTGAAATTGGTGGAGTACATAATATCGATATAGTCTCTGCCATTTGAATCTGTATGTGCTACAGATAGGGCATCTAAGGTCTTTTTGGCTAAAGTAGTTGCATTTCCTTCAGACCAGGTTTCAAAACGTTGGCCATAATGTGGTTGAGTTGACTCATAAAAACGAACCATTTCATGTAAGGTCAAGTAATAATCATAGAAATAATCTAAATTAAAACAGGTAGAGTCAAGGATTATATAATTGTTATAGTTTGTAATTGTAGTATCAGGAAGTTTTATGACCAGTTGACGATTCCAGTTCTTGCTGGGAAGGTAAGTATTTAAGCCAATTTTCTGCACGGTAGTTATCATGGAAAGTAACTTGGTTTCATAGTCTGCTGCCAGTGATATATTTTGTGTGTTATCAAAGTACACAAGTGAATTGTTAATGCCTTTGGTACCTTTAGCTATATTAAAACTACAGTTGGACGAGGTTAGCTCCCAATATGGGCTTTTTAGTACAGCAGTAATTCTCTGATAGGAACCTGCATAGTCCGGATTGCTATAGGAACCTGTATTCAAAAACTTACGGAAAAATGTGTAGGAGGAAGTGACATTTTCAAGAGATAGCTTCATGTAATCAGCAATAACAAAATATTGACGGGCATAACCATCCGAGGAATAAACCCAACTGATTTGCTGGAAGGGTAGCTTTGTATTGCTGGTAATCAATTTAGGAAGTACGGGAGTAAAATCAAGGACTAGATTTTTAGCCTCACCGGTAATAATTAGTTTAACAGCATTGGGGAAGTTCATTAAAAATTCATTTCCATTGGTTTTCACCTCGCTGATAAGATAACCATTTTTATCATAGGCTTGAAGGGTAACAGAGGTGTCACAATTTCCACTGCCATAGATACCGTTACCTGGGAGACCGTAGGAAGTATAAGTGGATAATACTTCGGATAGATTTAGAATCTGACGATTGGTGGTTTGGGTAATGGTATAAGTGGCTTCCACATTCTTGATATCCGTATAGGTAGGATC
>JAFACO010000029.1 GCA_023425485.1 Bacillota bacterium | reverse complement strand
AAGTGATTAATATTTATGAAAAATGTCCGACCTTAGAAAATGATAATTTTTTACTTAGATTAATTGAAGAAAAAGATGCAAAAGATTTACTCGAAGTTTATGGAAACAAACATACCTTACCATATTTTAATAGTGATAATTGTAATGGAGATAATTTTTATTATCCAACCGGAGAAAGAATGTTAGAAGCGATAAAGTTCTGGTTATGGGAATATGAGAATAAAGTTTATGTGCGATTTTCAATTATTAACAAAAGTGATAATAAAGCGATAGGAACCATTGAGTTATTTAACCGCAGGTCAAAAGATTATTATAATGAATGTGGAATTCTGCGGATAGACGTAAGAAGTGATTTTGAGGAATTTACATTACTCTATGAAATTATGGGAATTATCTTAGAGTCTGCGTATAAATTGTTTGGGTGTTCTATGATTGCAACAAAGGCTCCATTGTATGCCATTGAAAGAGCAAGGGCACTGGAGAAAATGGGTTTTCATAAATCAAAAAGGCATTTAGTCGGGAATTATGATTCATATGGAGATTATTGGATAATTAAAAGTAAATAAATTATAGTGAACATCTTTAAGCAATTGGGCAGAAATGATATTAGTAAGATTTAGTTCATATCAGTGAGCGTACTTAGTTTGACTTATACCTATGAGAGTTTCAATAGGGGAAAGATAATAAGTAGATAAGAGAGTTTGCTGATCAATTACTCACATAATTAATCGGTAACATAAACGGTGCAACGGACCTTAGTACCATCTTCAGCGGCATAGACATAAGCTCTGCCTTTTTGTTTTGCTGTAATGACACCTTTTGAGTCAATGGATAAGATGTTGTCATTACTGGTAGACCAGATCGGTGCGTTGCCGGAAGAGACCTTGGCGGTTAGGGTGGTAGTTGCACCACTCTTAAGGGTAATTTCAGTAGAGCTCAAGGTTATATCAGGTTTGTTCACCACAATCTCACAGGTCTGCATAACTCCGTCAACAGTAGCGGTAATGATGGCAGTACCATTCTTCATTGCAGTAACAGTACCAGTTGCATCAACAATGGCAACACTTTTCTTATTGGTTTTCCATGTTGGTTTTATGCTTGATGAAACAGTGGCAGATAACTTGGCGGTTTGCCCTCTGTAAAGGCTTAGTGATGTCTTATTAAGCTTTACAGTGGGTAGCTTGACGGTAATGTTACAAATTGTACTTGTTCCATCAGCAGTAGCAGTTATTGCAGTTTCACCAGGCTTTAATGCGGTAACCTTGCCGTACTCATCTACGGTAGCTATGCTTTTCTTGCTACTTTTCCAGGTTACCTTGCTGTCATTAGAGGTAGAAGCTGTTAATCGAAGAGTTTCACCATTCTCCAAGGATGCACTGGTCTTACTAACCGTAACTTTAGTCTTGTTCACGGTAATCTGGCAGGAGGCTTCGGCATCTTTAATCTTAGCCGTAACGATTGCAGTGCCAGCCTTCTTAGTCGTAACAACGCCGTAAGTATTGACAGAAGCAATTTTAGAATCACTGCTCTTCCAGGTGGGTTTCTTTCCAGTTGAAGTGACAGCAACTATGTAAATATCATCTCCGATATCAGCAGTTGCTTTATATTGAGAAAGAATAACAAAAGAGAATAAGGAAGAAGCAGCGGAAACATGTAACGTTGGGATGGTGAGGGATAGAACGGATAAACTTACAATAAGCGTAAGTAAGAATTTCTTCAGGTATTTCATAGATTCCTCCATTCGTAGAATGTAAGGAAAAGATCAGCAAACTATCATAAAGTGTAGCATTATCCAACGTGATTGTAAATGTTTGTGAGCCAGGATTGGCGTTTGTGACAACAATAGATGGGTTATGTATATTGATTGCACAAAGGTGGAAGCTTAGGTTGGAAAAGTAAAGGTATGGTTATTTATCATAGCTGGCAATCACATAGATAGATGAATAAAGATTGAGTTGATATCTTCTGTGTGTAAACAATATGGTTGAAAGATATTTTATGAAGGAAAAGGAGATGTCACCTATTGAGGACATCTCCTTTCATAATCCATATGCGTTATTTTTATAATTAGGATAGTGCAGAATCAGATAAAGCCCAACCTTCAACAACACGAACACCGCGATCATCACCATTATCCTTGAACTCCACGAACTCCATTGTGTTCTGGATGATTTCTTTTCCAGTGTCCAAATTTGTAACCTTAACGGTATAGCGAATAGCGCACCAGTTGTCTTTGATAATCATATTTTCGAACTCACCCAAATCCATGATGAAATGCTGGAATAGTTGTCCCATCATAGATTTGTATTCTTCGAGGGTGCAGCGACGCTGGGAACCACCGAAAGGAATATTGTAGTGTGCATCTGGTTCATACAAGGTGTTGCACCAATCAAGCCAACCGTCATATCCACCGTTCCAGTTTTTGAATCCAGTTTCGAGGCGGTCTCTAATTGCTTTTTCAATAGATTTCGTTGTTTCCAAAGAATTTTTAACAGACATAGCGTATACCTCACATATTTTTATTTCATCTACCATTTGATGATGGCTAAAGAATACATGACCAATATTTGAAAAGTGTTTGTATTGTGTTTAAGAAACATTAATTCAAAATCTACATTAGATTAGTTATAAGGAATAATTGTACAAGCTCGAATATGCTAATTTCATACCGCCGTAGCTGGCACAGTTTTTTTGAAAAGGAAGTTAACAGACCTTGGGTAGACAAATGCGTAAAAAATCCTTATAATATTCGAAGTGAGAAATATAATAGTTAATTGTGAAAAAAGGAGGGAGGGTAACAGTTTTGAATAAGTAAATTATTTTTATTTACCATTGCTGGTTACCATATAGATAGATGAAAAAAGGACAGATTTATGAGGGTAGCGTTCAAAGAGTTGACTTCCCAAACAAAGGCATAATCGAGTGTGAGGGTGAAAAAGTAATCGTTAAAAATAGTATGCCAGGACAGAAAGTTAGATTTGCTATTAATAAAAAGAGAGCTGGAAGAGCAGAGGGCAGTCTGAAAGAAGTATTGGAGAAATCACCACTGGAGAGTAGAGATCAAGCCTGCAGTAAGTTTGGTCAATGTGGAGGCTGTAGTTATCAAACCATGTCCTATGAGAATCAGCTCGATATGAAAAAGGAACAAGTGAAGCGATTACTTGATCAAGTCTGTCAGGATTATGATTTTGAAGGCATCCTAGGGAGTCCTATGGAGTGGGGGTACCGTAATAAGATGGAGTTCTCCTTTGGTGATGAGCATAAGGACGGACCTTTAGCATTAGGTTTGCATAAGAAGGGGAGTTTTCATGATATTCTTACCGTAGATGATTGCGCAATTGTGGATGAGGATTTTAATAAGATACTAAGTTGTATTTTAGCGTACTGTAAAGATAGAGGTATGACTTACTATCATAAGTTGTCACATAAGGGCTACCTAAGACATTTGTTGGTTCGTAAGGCAGTGAAAACAGGAGAAATCTTAATAAATATCCTTACCTCTTCACAGGAGGAAGCTGGGGAAGATCAGACTGATAAGGTAGAGGGTGAAGATGTTTTTGCAGCGTTGTCTACTCAATTATTGAATCTTAAACTAATGGGTAACATCGTTGGAATCATGCATACCTATAATGACAGTCTTGCGGATGTTGTAAAATGTGACCAGGTTGTACAGCTTTATGGAAGAGACTATATCTATGAAGAATTATTAGGACTACGATTCAAGATTTCAACCTTCTCTTTCTTTCAAACAAACTCCCTTGGTGCAGAAGTGTTATATTCTAAAGTACGTGAGTATGTGGGAGAGACCAAGGATCGTACAATCTTTGATTTATATAGCGGAACAGGAACAATCGCGCAACTACTGGCACCTGTGGCAAGTAAGGTAACTGGTGTGGAAATTGTGGAAGAGGCGGTAGAGGCTGCGAAGGAAAATGCAGCACTAAATGGGTTGGGTAACTGTGAATTTATCGCAGGCGATGTATTGAAGGTGATAGATTCCTTAACAGAGAAACCGGATATTATTGTTCTTGATCCACCTAGGGACGGAATTCATCCTAAGGCTTTGGATAAGATAATTAACTTTGGAGTGGATAGGATTGTATATATTTCTTGTAAGCCAACTTCGCTGGTGAGGGATTTGGAAGTGTTGCAGGAGAAGGGGTATAGGGTTGAGAAGGTTTGTGCGGTGGATATGTTTCCTGAGACGGTGCATGTGGAGACGGTAGTAATGATGTCAAAGGTGGAAAAGTAAAAGGCTCGAAAGTGTAGAAAACAAGGGCATTTGACGTTTGCAGGCAATTTCATAATTTCGTCAAATCGCTTGTTTACGGGAATAAATCAACTTCTCAAAAGACATAAGGTTGTGTAGACAGGATTGCTTTTGAGTAGGTTGTGGAGATAGGATAGTTAATAAGAAGGTTGAGAGTATAGAATTATTAAGATGATAATAGAATACCTTATTCAAGCAGAATCTGTCTATTTGTAGATAGGTTCTGTTGTCCTCCGCATAGAATTGTGGTACAATTATTCTCGACATATTACTATTCAAGTTAATGGCGTTATGGGGTTAATATATGCGTATAACATATAAGAAATTATGGATTTTATTGATTGAAAAGAATATGACAAAAAGTAACTTGCGAAAAAAGGCACACCTATCACCTGGTGTATTTACTCGTCTTAATAAAGATGAGGAGGTTTCAATTGATGCATTAAAAAGTATTTGTGAAATACTTCATTGTGATATTGGTGATATTTGTAGCTTTACAGATAATGAAAAGAATACAAAGGGAGCGTAATTATGAAAACAGTTGATTTGTTTTGTGGTTGTGGTGGTATGTCCTTGGGTTTTCAGAATGCAGGATATGACATAGAGGCTGCATATGATAATTGGCTTCCAGCCGTTGAGACATATAAAAAGAATTTTGATCATCCAGTATTCCAAAAGGATTTATCTAATGAAGAGATGATTGAAATTATTTCAGATTTGAAACCGGAAATTATAATCGGAGGCCCCCCTTGCCAGGATTTTTCATCGGCGGGTCATAGAGATGAATCTTTGGGAAGAGCCGCTTTGTCTAAAACTTATACTGATATCGTGAGAACAGCTAAGCCTAAGTACTTTGTAATGGAGAATGTTCCAAGAATCCGTGTTAGTGAGATTTATCAATACGTGTATGGGGGTTTGAAAGAAGCGGGATATGGTTTGACAGAGAAAGTGCTTGATGCCAGTTATTGTGGAGTACCTCAAAAGCGAAAGAGATTACTTTTAATTGGATGTCTAGGTGCTGAAGATGGATTTTTGAATGATATCTTAGATAGTAAATTATCAAAAAAACCTATGAGCATTCATGACTATTTAGGTGACTCTCTTGGAATGGAATATTATTTCAGAATCCCGAGAAGTTACAATAGGCGTGCAGTGTTTAGTATTTATGAACCTTGTGTGACTATTAGAGGTGTTGACAGACCAATTCCTCCTAACTCCAAAAAACATCCGAAAGATTTAGTGGAAATTGGACCACTTGTACG
>JAFACO010000320.1 GCA_023425485.1 Bacillota bacterium | reverse complement strand
ATACGATAAACAAGCCTAATATAAGACCTCAAGAAAAAACTTTTAAATGAAATAAATAATCTTATATTCTTTATCCATTTCTTCTGCCAGGAATCCTAAATTTCTTTGCTCGACAAAATATAAGTCAATCGATTACAAGCAAATCATAGTCCTCCCACCTGTAAGCTAGATAAACATAAAATATCTCCCTGTTGACTTTTTATAATTTGTGTATTCCACACCAAAAATAGATGGCAGGAACTTTTCTTCTTCCATAATTTGAAGATGTAAAATACAAATACTGAAACCTAAGAAAACCAGCTGTAATGGATTAAAAAATGCCATTGTTAACCCTATATAAAATAAATCAAAGCCCAGAAAAGCAGGATTTCGACTGAATTTATATATACCGTGTTTAATCAGTTTTGTTTTTTGAGAGGAATCAACCCCGGCACGCCAACTATTTCGCATGGTTGACATAGCTGTTATAAAAATGATTACCCCTAACAGAGCAATACCGATTCCTGTATAGCGGAAATCAATGTTTGTTATTAGCATATACCATTTGTTATTAATAGTAATACTAATGACTTGTACTAATGCCATTAAATACGTTGTGACCTTTAATATTATTTCGATTATAAAGGTTCTCTTTGGCTTAATACCACGCCCCATTCTATCTGTATTAATACCTTGTCGTTTCTGAAGCAATAGCTTCCCAAAATAGCTTGCGTAGAATAGCAGAACAATAAGTAGACCTGCAATTTGAATATAACCCATATGAATCACTCCTTAATTTAATATTTCTTAATTCAATTACCGTTACTTTATACATTAATTTCAACTGTTATTATTATAATAGTTGAATGGTTGTTCAACTGTCAAGTATAATTTTATTATTTATTTAAAAATCGTATGTATTTTCTATTTTACGAAAGATAAACATTAAATTATTGATAACAGTAAAAATTATAATTTGTATATAAAATATGGTAATATATGGTATAATATTTTGGTGAATATTAATATTTGATGTAAATTCAAATTGGAGGATTTATACTATGAATCAAAAACATACAAAAATTAATGTTAGCTGTGATGACCTAGAATGGCTGTATATTCCAGACCTTTTATATGCGGAATATGAGAACTGTAATCGTTATCTGCAATTGATTGTACCCTATAGACATCAATGGAAAGATAATGAGAAATTTCCATTAGTTATATTTATTCCAGGCTCAGCTTGGTACAGACAAGAAATGTATAACAGTATCCCTTGTTATTCGAAACTAGCTGAATACGGTATTGTGACGGCAATAGTACAATATAGAGAATCAACGATCTCACCATATCCTGCACAGGTTCACGATATAAATTGTGCTATCAAGTTTCTACTTGGAAGAGCGGATGAGTTTCATATCGACATAAGTAATATTTTTATTGGAGGCCATTCATCTGGCGGGCATATAGCACTCATGACTTCTTTCATGAAAGCACATGGAATCATTCATGGTGAATATGAAATTAAAGGCATTATCGCAGAGTCAGCACCTTCAGACATGTTTTTAAGTGAAGCAGAAGATAAGGATATGCCAGTATGGTTGCCTAACGACTTTCGTCCTACCTATGACTTATTGGGCGTTAAAGAACTATCAGAAAACATAGAATTAGCTAAGAGTGCATCCTGTGAAATGTATATTTCAAAAGATGTTAAACTACCTCGTGTTATATTAATTCATGGAAACAATGATTGTCAGGTTAATATTCAACATAGTAGACAACTATTTCAACAACTAAAAAATGCAGATAAAGATGTCCTTTTTTATGAATTAGAAGATTGTGACCATGGAGGAGCAGCCTTTTGGACAAAGGAAGTAATCGACCTAATTAACTCTTTTGTACACATAAATTCTTATGTTCAGAATTAATTCGATTTTTACCTATTGACTCTACCTTTGGGTAAGCAGTTATACTTAATGTAACCCACTAATTAAGGACGTTAAGAAAGAGATGAAAATATGATCAAAATCCAAGAGATTACATCTAAATATGATATTACAGCTAGGACGCTTCGTTACTACGAAGATATGGGACTAATAAACAGTATAAGAAGCAAAGAATATGCATATCGACTGTTTGATGAATCTACAATAAAAAAGCTGGAACAGATATTAATTTTAAGAAAGTTAAATATTAGCATTAAGGACATTCAGCGTATTTTTAATGCCTCCAGTTCGGATGTCGTTTTAGAAGTTCTCAGTAAAAAAGTACATAGTATCGATGATGAGGTAACGCTATTACATGAGTTAAAAGGAATTGTATTAGAATTCATCCATGAAATAGAGCAAATTAATTTTAATGATTCCTCCGATATTAAGCTGCTTTTTGGCAAAGCGAAAGAGGTTGAAGATTATCTGACAAATGTCGATTACATCGGCAAGCCCTCCAATATAAACCGTTTAGTTGAGGTGACCGAAAAGCTGGAGAAAAAGCCAGATATACGCATCGTTAAGTTACCTTCCTGTAGAATGGTAACTTCCGGTGTAAAACAGGGTAACAATCATTCTAAATTTGATAAGATGTGGGGTAAGCTTGAAGTAAAGCGAAAAGACAAGTTTTTTCCAAGAGACTTTATGTGGTGGGATAAGGAAAATAATGGTCCTGTCTGGTGGTATGCGGTTGAGGAGTGGGTAACCGAGGCAGATATCCGTGGCTTCAAATTCATCGATTTCGAGGGTGGCATGTACGCGACTGCGATTGTACCTAACTTTGATTACAATGAAGCTTTACGGGCATATAACGGTATTAAGGAATGGATAGCAATACATGATGATTTTGCACTTGATGAGCGTCCAGGACACGAAGCTATGTGGCATGTCACCAGTCCTGATATTTCAAATATTTTAGGTTATAAACAGGTTGAGTATTTTTTCCCGATTCGTATAAAAGAAAAATTGTAACCAGATAAGTTATAACATAGGTTTTATATTGTTATTAAGGGGAGTATTCAGATGAATCATAAGGATGGTATATTAGCCAAAAGAATTATTAATCTTCAAAATGATGACGGAACATGGGGGCAAACTTTTCATTCATTAGCGCAACCTAATAAAAGGTATCCATTAACCACAGAGCAAGCTTTGCGTCGATTAAAGGTATTAGGGTTCACCATAAATGATTTCCCTATCCGAAAAGCTGTTGACTGTATGACATTATGTTTGTGCGGAGAAAGGAAGATAGATAATTACTGGGAAAAGTCACATGACTGGGACCTATTTACACAACTTATGCTATCGACATGGATCAGAATTTTTGATCCAAACAATGAAATAGCATTAAAGTTCTCAAAACGTTGGTCTTATATCATTGATAAAGCATTTGAAAATGGAACATATAATAATAAGGCTTATTTAGAAGCATATACATGCGAATTTTCTTCAAAACCCAGGGGAGCAAGAGAGCTTGACTTTTCAGATTTTTATCATATTCATTTACTTCAAGGTGTGCTATCAAATAAAACAGAAAATCAGTTACTAGATTATGTCATTACAAAACCGGATGGAATTTATTATATTTATAACAAACCTATTAATAAACTACCCCGTATATTTGCTTCCAAAGAGGCAAGCTGGTATTTATCGGCCATTGAAATATTATCTGGATATGCGTTAGCAAAAGAAAAACTCAGTTTTGTAGTAGAGTGGCTAGAAAGCAATAAAGACGAAACTGATATGTGGGATTTAGGTGTCAAGGCAAACGATAATGTCTATTTTCCTCTATCGGATTCATGGAAAAATAACGATACCAGAAAAGCTGATTGTACAGAAAGAGTAGAAAATATTTTAAGTAAATTAAATAGTTATTAGTTAAGGTTTTGAATATTCTACATGATTATAGAAAAATAGATATATTAAGAAAATAAAAATGCATAATTATAAAATCAAGTCCCTTCTTTGTACAGGTCGGGACTTGATTTTATAGTAAAATAATGCAACATATGATATAATGGCTAAAAATGTAAAATATATCACCAAACAATTAGTAAATAAGAAGCGGAATTGTAATGCTATTATATGATAAAATTTTTGCTATCGATTTATAGGAGGAAGTTATGGGTAGTATACAAAAATTTTATAAAAAATCATGGTTTATGTGGGTTATGTTAATTTTTTTTCCTCCTATTGGGATTTTTCTTATGTACCAATATAAAAGATTTAATCTTATCGCTCGCTTAATACTTTCTATTTTTTGTGGATTGGTATTTATAAGTATAATAGTATCTTACACCAATACTATTATGGAAGCAAATAGGAGTACAAATGATCAAAGTAATTCAGAACAACGGTTAACTAGTATACCTGACCAAAGTACACGCGGTAATATCTATGACCCCAACGGCGTTCTTTTAACTACGAATAAACTTTCTTATTCAGTTGTCATAGAGGATACCGCGATTCCTGATGATGAATATAATGATATCATCTATAAATTGATCAAAATAATAGAAGATAACGGAGACTCTCTTTATAACGAATTTTACATCAGTCAGAATGAATCGGGTGAATTAGAGTTTACCGTGGAAGGTTCGGCCCTGATTCAATTTAAGAAGAATGCCTTTACCTATGTTCATAAGGATGGTAACCTGACTGAAGAGCAGCTAAATGCGACCGCTCAAGATGTTTATGAGTTCCTGCGGATCGGTACCAATAATGGCGATACCCATATGTTTAATATATCTAATAAATATTCCGTAGAAGATACTCTGAAAATCATGAGTGTTCGATATGCATTATTCTGCAATTTTCCAAAGTATCTTCAGATTATGGTTGCATCTAAAGTAAGCGATGCTACAGTAGCAGCTGTCATGGAAAGCCATGCTGATCTGAAAGGCGTTGAGATTCAACAGCAGACCAACCATTCTTATGAGGACACAACACCTACTCCATAAACAGCTCCAACATCGACTCTGTAGTCTTATTACATAAAAATAAATATTAAATGCCATTGAGAATATATTTCGTTATTTTTATATGCAGTAATATAAAATAGATAGATACTAATTCAGAAAAGACATTGATTATAAAAGAACATTAATGGAGGGTTGATTGATGGTAAAAAAGCGCATTTTAACTATTCTTACTTTATTAACTTTATTTATTTTATTCTTAATATTTATTAAAATTATATATTTTCCATTTATAATTATGAAAGAGGATTTTTTACCCAATACAAGTGTTTATTACTATAAGGTCGATATTATAATTAAAAATAAAAATGAGTTTATTGATTATCTTAAATCAAATACAAGTAAGTATGAATTGGGTAGCTATATGAATAATACAAATGAAGTTAATTGGGAAAAGGTTTTACAATCAACACATACATATTTTAAGGGCTGGAAAAAAGTCTATTCAATACAGTATAAAACCCTTGACCCGGAGTGTAATGGATATAAACTTGATATGACCAGTGATGGATACATAAGAGACTATCAGTCGAGCGGGAAGTAAAAAAAATATTCATTAACCGAGTATGCTTTTTTTAATTTTGATTTATGTAAGGATTTATTTCAAAAGACAAAGATATAAGAATAAAGTTGATAAATAATTTGTTAATTTTCTATATCTATTCGTTAAACTATGGTTTCGCGAATAGTTGTAAGTAACTCTTTTAACTTAAAGTTCCCTAATATCCATCTCAATTTTTGCTTGTAGTGCAAAATTAATCCGTTATCATTTATTTGTATTCTATTAGAATTTTATTGTGGTATACATTAATAGCTACTGCCTTTTATTTAGTTCAGTAGCTATTTGTATTAAATTATATTTATTTTACCATCAATTACATCAATCTGGATTCCAACTAATTATAGCAAATTTTTCTTTTGAGTGTGAATTGACTTTGTTTATCCATTCAATTTCATTATTTGCTTTTGCAGATAACATTTTATTCGTAGTTTTACTTTGAAATAACGATGAATTGATAACCCACCAATTTGTTGCTATCTGAGCACGAATTAAATCTTCCTCCAGGCGCATCGCTTCATATACAGGTGTTGCTTCGGCTAATGTTACAATAATTACTTCTGTTTCTTTTGAATTTCGAAGCCTAGGAAGTAATCTTCTGACAGAATCCGGTGTATTACCTTGGGAACGTTCAATTTCCTTATGATAACTTTGTGTGGAATCAAGAAGTAAAAGTGTATGTCCTGTAGGCGCTGTATCTATCACAACAATTTGATCTTCTGCTTTATCTACAATTTCTGCAAAAGCTCTAAATACTGCAATTTCTTGCGTACATGGAGATTTTAAATCTTCTTCGATATATGCAATATCTGCTTCGGTCATAGTTTCTCTTGCTTTTGTCAGTATCTCTTCCTGATATCGTTTCAATTCAGCTTTCTCATCTATACTACTCATCGTTATATCTTTAGACTCATTTATAACATATTTAAGATGTGCAGCTGGATCTGTTGTGGTTAAATGTACTTTCTTACCTCTAGCAGCCAAGCCTGATGCAATGGCGGCAGCAATTGTAGTTTTGCCTACTCCTCCTTTGCCCATAGTAAATATAACCTTCTTTTCAGACTGATATAAATCATCAATAACATACTCAATGGATTGAATTACATTAGCTTCTAACACTGCTGTATTCAATTTATAGCTGTCCTCGGTAAGTGACCCTCTTACATTTTCTATACCAGTTATATTATACGGTCTTAAAGGAATTATATATTGGGTAATGACATTTAAAGCCACTGGCATATTTGATAAGGCCTCTTGCTGTTTCTGATAAAAACTTGATGATATATCATCATCATAAGTATCTAGTACACCATTGATAATAATCATTTGATTATTTACACCAATATCAGAAAGTTCATTTGATGCTCTTTCTGCTTCCTTTAGTGGTGTTTCTTCTGGACGAGATACTAATACCAGGGTAGTAGTGTCTTTATCTGTTAGTGTTCTAACCGCATCTTTATAAATTTCCTTTTTATCTTCAAGACCAGAAAGTTGCCCAAGGCAAGATGCTCCATGTGTACTTTCACTAATAAAATTGCTCCATGCTGATGGTAACTGTAGCATTCTTAGCGTATGACCCGTCGGAGCTGTATCGAAAATGATATGATCATACTCCTTTTTTACTTTCTCATCCGTAATGAATTTAGAAAATTCATTAAAGGCAGCAATTTCAACGGTACAAGATCCTGATAATTGTTCTTCCATATTGTTAATTGCAGACTCTGGTAGCAATCCTCGATATGGAGCAATAACACTTTCCCTATACTCTGCCGCTGCTTTAATTGGATCAAGGTTAGCAACTACAAGATTAGGTACTTCTTTCATAGGTTTTCCCTTATTATCTAGCTCGGTTCCGAATACATCTTGAAGATTTGATGCTGGATCTGTACTGATAAGCATAATATGCTTTCCACTATCTGCAAGAGCAACTGCTGTTGCACAAGCAATTGAGGTTTTGCCAACTCCACCTTTTCCCGTATAAAACAAATACTTAGTTAACTTCATTTTTTCTGGATTAAATTTATTCACTGAATGCAGTCCTTCCTAGTATTTAACAGCAACTATCAGAGCAGCAACAACTACCGCCACAACATTCCTCTTCTACTTCACTATTTGATATTTCCCCTACTTCTTGGCTCTCGACATAAGTTAAGGGAATATTGAGCAATTGAACTAATTCCTCATTCATTGGATATCTACCACGAATAACAATTTCACCATTAAGAACAGAAACTGGTAAAGCCTCTACACCCTTTTCTCTTATATAATCTGTTACAACAATATTTTTTATAAATTCCTGCGGTGCGTTAGACAAATTATATCGCTCCACCTTCACACCATTCTTCTCTACGGTATTTAACACTGTTGTAATTCTTAGTAGTTCAGGATCTACATCAACTCCACATAATCCTGTTGGGCAGCACATAGCTGGCTCAAATATCTCTAACTTATTCATCATATATACCTCCAGATTTTTATTAAGAATTTAAGTTTCAATTTAATATACGTTTTTGAAATAACTTATTTTTAAGCGGATAAGCAACATTGACTAACATTATCATTACGGGTACCTCAATTAACGGACCTATAACAGCAGCGAAAGCCTGGTCGGAAGAAATGCCAAATACAGCCACAGCTACTGCAATAGCCAATTCAAAATTATTACTAGCTGCAGTAAATGCTAAGGTTACTGTCTGCTCATATGATAGCTTTTGCTTATAAGACATAAAAAAGCTCGCAAAAAACATGATTATGAAATATAGAAGCAAAGGTATAGCAATTCTTATAACATGCATTGGTAAGGTAACAATATATTGACCCTTTAATACAAACATCACAACAATTGTATAAAGCAATGCAATCAGAGCAAGTGGTGATATCCTTGGAATAAATACTTTTTCGTACCACTCTTTGGATTTTGACTTTAATAAAAATAGTCTGGTCAAAAAACCTAATGCAAAAGGAATGCCAAGATAAATTAATACGCTTTTAGCCACATCCCAGATTGAAATATCAATAACCTGACCGCCCCAGGATAGCCCCAGCCATTTAGGTAAAAGAGTTACAAAGAAGTAAATATATACCGAATATAATAATATCTGAAATATTGAATTAAGAGCTACTAAGGCAGCGCAGTACTCATTATCACCTTTCGCCAGCGTATTCCAAACGATTACCATTGCGATACATCTTGCTAATCCTATGATAATTAATCCTATCGCATAATTTGGCATATCGTGCAACAGCAAGATAGCGAGACCGAACATCAGAATCGGACCTATAATCCAGTTCTGAATTAATGATAAAATTAGAACTTTTTTATTTGTTGCAACTTTGCCCATTTCCTCATATTTTATTTTTGCTAATGGTGGGTACATCATAACAATTAGCCCGATTGCAATTGGCCATGATATTGCTCCAGAACTCATCTCTTCTAATGATCTCGATAGTCCAGGAAAAAGATATCCACCTAAGACTCCAATCCCCATTGCAATGAATATCCATAGCGTTAAGAAGCGATCAAGAAATGATAGTCTAGCCCCTTTCTTTTCATTCATATATTAGTTTTCCTCCTTTAACAATAAAGATAATTATCTTAACTAATGCGGATTAATACTTTGTGTACATAAACCTTTACCACTACAATTATTTTTATTTTTTATATCATCCTGGTAAGTTGGAAGGTCTTTTAACTTATTACAAAGGTAGTTATAAAGATCCTTGTTGTTTTCAATAAACTGTTCGCTTAATCGGTAATGTGTCCATTGTGCTTCTTTGTATCTTATCAAGATTCCGCTCTGTCTAAGTACATTAAGATGCCTGGATGCGTTGGATTGTGACATGTTCAGAATTGCTTCAATTTCACATACACACATTTCTCCATCTATTAGTACTGATAATATCCTTAGCCTACTCTCTTCTGATAGTGCTTTAAATGTATCGATCATCTTACCATCACCTCCATCACTGAATGCTTATATGCTTATATATACATATGCATATTATGCGGAAGTATTACAAAATGTTACTCTACCTGTTTATACTCTACTTATCTACACTAACTTTACTGCACTGTTTATACCCTCCGGACAGATTAAATACTTCTTTAAAACCATTGTTGAGCAGTATATTCTGTGCCGCATTTCCTGTTACGCCTTTATTACAGTAGGTAATTGCGGTTACACTTGGATCTAATTCATCAATTGAATTTCTTAAGTTCGCGTGAGGTATATTAACAGCTTCCTTAGCATGAGCTTTATCATATTGCGCTATCACTCTTGCATCAATTAATTTATAGTTCTTTCCGGTCAGCTCAAGTTCTTTTAGTTGCTCTGCCGTTATTAATGGTCTTCCATGACGGATAGCATTATCAAGTATCATTCCCGTGTACATAACCGGATCTTTTGTTGTAGAAAAGGGAGGTGCATAAGCCAGATCCAAATGGAATAAATCTTCTACAGTCGCTTTAAATGTAATGGCAGTAACAAATACGTCAATTCTTTTATCAACACCTTCATAACCTACAATTTGCACACCCAGCAGTCTACCTGTATTTTTGTCTGCAATTCCTTTAATGATCATTTCCTTGCCACCCATATATTCGGGTTTATTTGGTTTTATATTATGACAAACGGCTATCTCATACCCCTGATCCAATGCTTCGCGTTCAGATAAGCCAGTTTGCGCTACCGTAAGATCAAATATTTTAAATATGCCGGTACCAAGAACACCTCTAAATTCTAAACTACCTCCAGTTATGTTATCACCGGCAATTCGACCGGTCTTATTGGCAGTTGAACCCATAGGACGATAAACAGGCTTACCCGTAACTATATGGTTTTGTTCAATGCAATCACCACACGCAAAAATGTCTGGTATATTTGTTTGCATTTTGTTATTAACACGAATTGCACCTGTAATACCTAGCTCTATACCAGCAGCTTCAGCAAGTTTTGTATTAGGTCTGACACCTGTTGAAACAAGTATTAAATCAGCACTAATTTCCGTTCCATCTGATAGTATCACCTTGTTATGTGCGATTTCAGTTGTTGTAGCACCTACATATACCGTAACCCCATTTTCAATAAGATTTTCTTGAACGTGAACAGCCATATCTTTATCTAATCCAGGAGTTACATGAGGTAACCTTTCAAGTAAAGTAACATAAATGTCTAGTTTTTTAAGATTTTCACATACTTCAAGGCCGATAAACCCCGTACCGATTATTACAGCTGTTTTTGGATGATGTACATTTATAAATTCTTTTATTTTTTCCATATCACCAATATTTCGCAAAGTGAAAACTTGTTTGTTCTCCACACCATGTATAGGCGGAATAGTTGCTCTGGCACCGGTGGCAATCACAAGCTTATCATAAAAATCAGTAAAAACTTCTCCATTCACAAGATTTTTCACGGTTATGCTCTTAGAAGCAGGTTCAATTGCAAGAACTTCATGCAAAGTATGAATATCAACATTGTATTTTTCTTTAAAGAAATGTGGATTACGTGGAGTCAACTCACTAGAGTTTTCAACTTCGCCGCCGATGTAATAAGGCATACCACATCCGGAATAAGAGATATAACTATCTTTTTCATAGATTAAAATTTCTGCATCTTCACTATTTCTCCTAGCTTTTGCCGCTGCTGATGTACCAGCAGCAACTGCTCCTATAATAACAATGCGCATGGTATTTTCTCCTCTCTGTTTAATTACAAGACCAACTTGAATTAACATTACTTTGTACTGGTGTATCCATAATTTGTGTTAATAAGGAATGGGCTGAATCGCAGCTATTATTATTAATAGAATAGTACATCCATTTTCCTTCTTTACGACCATTTACAATTCCAGCATCACATAAGCTTTTCATGTGGTGTGATAATGTCGATTGGGAGATATTTAACTCATCTAGTATTTGGCATGCACACATTTCTCCTTTGAAAAGCATATCAACTATCATCAATCGATTTGTATCACTAAGTGCTTTAAATATTATTGCAGTTTTATCATATTTAAAATCCAATCAAATCACCTCATATCTATATTTATCGATATGTTCATTATAACTATCATATCGATATACGTCAATATGTATTTTTTAAAAAAAGGGCCGCATATCGGAGCAGCCCAAAATCCTTGGTCATTCAGATATTACATACCTCGTTTAATACAATTAACTTGTTCTGCAGCAAGGCTTTCTTCTACTCCAACATTCTAACTTGCAATACTCATCATATGAATCATATGTTTTAGGTAGTACAGGTACTATAATGAGGAAAAGCATAATCAAAAAAATAAATATCATTTTTATCATCTCCTTTTACATTTCATAGTATACGTTATTTCTTCATGTTAAATTATGTATCTAGTATCGTTACATTGCCAGTCATACGCCCACTGATGTACTCCTTTTTTCCACCATTACTACGTCATACCATTTTCCATCAGCCATTTTGCCTAATTTCTCTCGAAAACCTATTTCACGAAAACCGCATTTTCTAAATAACTCTCTACTTGGGATATTATCTTTAATAATTGATGCTTGTAATGTCCAATAACCCGCTTCTTCAGAACGCCAAATGAGCTCAGCTAATAATTCTGTTCCCACACCTTGATTTCTGCTTTCTTCACTAATATAAATACTTACCTCCGCTACTCCTGCATAAACACAACTTCCGGATATTGGAGTCAAAGCAATCCATCCAAGTATGGTATTTCCTGAACGTGCGACAAAACGGCAATATTCACTGTGGCTATTATTCCATTCCTCCCAGTTTGGAACATTACTTTGAAATGTGGCAATCCCTGTTTTAATTCCTGTTAAATAAATTTCAGATACCTGTGGCCAATCCTCTGGGTGCATCTTTTCAATTGAAAAACTCATAAGTAAT
>JAFACO010000340.1 GCA_023425485.1 Bacillota bacterium | reverse complement strand
GGTTTAAAGCACATATTGAAGGAAAGAAGAATTATGATAAGAGAGTGAAAAGCATTAAACTGAGGTAACAGTGAATAAAATATTATAAAGTCCGCTTATTTTATAGAAAAGTATAAAAATTTATCCAGTTTCTTTTTTTATACTGTATTCTTTAAACTAAGTAACCAAATAACCGTTCTAGAGGATGTGAACAGGATGAAATTATTATCAATTGTTGTACCATGTTATAACTCACAGGAGTACATGAGACATTGCATTGAATCTCTTTTACCGGGAGGAGAAAAGGTTGAAATCATTATTGTTAATGATGGATCAAAGGACAATACCGGAGAGATAGCGGACGATTATGCAGTAAGGTATCCTACAATTGTAAAGGCAATTCATCAAGCAAACGGTGGTCATGGAGAAGCAGTAAATGCAGGAATCCGCAATGCAGTTGGAATCTATTTTAAAGTTGTTGACAGTGATGACTGGGTAGATGAGGAAGCCTACAATAAGATTATTTTAACTCTCGAAAGATTAACAATGGAGAATAAAGCAGTAGATATGCTGGTAAGCAATTATGTCTATGAAAAGGAGGGAGCATTACATAAGAAGATCATTCATTATAATAGGGTACTACCAGAAGAACGTATGATTACCTGGGATGAAATCGGACGATTTAGAAAGGGACAGTATATTTTAATGCATTCGGTGATTTATCGACTGCAATTATTAAGAGAATGTGGACTTCAACTACCAAAACATACCTTCTATGTGGATAACTTATATGTTTTTGTTCCCTTGCCTTATGTTAATAGTCTCTATTATTTAAATGTTGATTTTTATCGTTATTTTATTGGTCGTGATGATCAGTCAGTGAATGAAAAGGTGATGATAAGTCGCATTGACCAGCAAATTAAAGTTAACAAATTAATGATGGAATTGGTAGATATTCATAATGTATCAATATCAAGTAGACGTAAATACATGATGAATTATCTTGAGATTATTACAGTGGTATCCACAATATTAATGATTCGGTCAGGTACTGATGAAAATCTTCAAAAGAAACAAGAATTGTGGCAATACATAAAAGAAAATGACCTAAAATTATATTATAAGCTAAGACGCGGAATTATGGGAGTTACCGTTAACCTTCCGGGTAAGACTGGGCAAAAGATTTCGCTGGCAGCTTATAAATTATCGCAAAAAGCAGTGGGATTTAATTAACCTATATTACCAGGTTATCTAAATGCATAAAACTATTGTACTTATTTGTGACATAAAAGCAGGGCTCTAATTAGAGCCCTTGCTACATTTAACTATATATAATTTTTTTGACTGTAACAAAAGCTAATCCATACAAATCTGATATTTGAGAAATGGATTTGCCTTCTCTATACTTCATTTTTATTTCACTGTTTCTTTTCAAGTAATATGAGCGAGAGCCACTTTTTTCTCCCCATCCTCTTGGTGTAAGGTCGCTGGGAACGTAAAGTAAATCACCTTTTACATATGCTTGAAGTTCCTTTAATAATTCTTCTGGCAATACATCTGCTGCATTTATATATTTCATTATTATCCGCTCCTTATTTATAATAGCAAAATAAAGGCAGAATAAGCAGACAATGTAATACCTATTCATCCCATACAGAAATAGATTACATTATCGTTATTCTGCATGGGATATTGCTTTGTTGTGATGTTGTCTAAGTAATATTATTTTTATAATACTCACCTCCATAAATTGTTTTTTATTATATTTCAATTATATCATCCGTTATAACGTTAACTATTGCAAGCGTTTTAAATAAGAATTACTTATTTCTGATTATACGGGTTGCTTTGCCGCATTCGTTAAGCTCAATAACAAAATCTCCGGACAATACCTTTGGATTTTCTTTAACCCATACATAAAGTCTGTTGATACATCTACATAATCCTTTCAGGATTATTCACTATATGGATTGGTCCCAAATGGATAATAAGCCATAGCTGTGGGTGAAAAGTCAAATCCTATTTCTTTGTATAAATGTTCTCCTAATTCACTTGTGTTTAAAAGTATTCTTTCACAAGAACGTTCTTTAGCATCATTAATTAGTAACCTTAGTATTTCTTTAGCAATTCCATTTCTGCGAAAGGGAGGAGCAGTGAATAGATTACCCACATAGGCTGTTTTTCCATAAGGACACCAATCATTAGGTGGTAAATTGAAATAATTTATACAGCCCATAGAAATAATTGTTTCATCCTGTTCGGCGACAATTATAAGTAATGAGTTTTGTGTTATACCATTTGTTAAGTATTCATTTGTATTGTATGAAAGAATACTATTGAACTCAGATGTATATGTAATTTCCTCATTTAACATATCCACTCGTAACTGCGACAATACCGGAATATCTTTTATTATGGCTTTTCTAAAAATCAATATAGGATCTCCTTATATTCAATCAATGTAAAGATTTATTAGTAACCAAAGCTTTTAAGAAATCGCATTTTTTCAATTGCTTTTATTGATTTCCACCAATTTTCACTGATGGCAAATTCCTTGGCATATTTACTATTGTTATCAAACCAGGTCCAGGTGATTCCCCAAATATCATTTGGGGGTAAAGTCTCTATAAGATAGTTTATTTCCTGCTCTACAATATCCTTATTTTCGTTATAGTAAATACTTTGTGGATTTTTAATATAATTGGAAGGTCGAACACCGTAATTCTTCCATTTAGAAATATCATTCTCAATAGAAGTCTTAACCAATTCGTTTAATCTTAGTTGCAATGAAGTATAGTCATATTCGCGAAAGCCTAATACCCTTAAAGAATCTAAAAGCTCTACATATCCGCCGATTCCCATATCTCCAAAGTTATTGCCAGTCATTAAGTTATTCATTAATTTTTTTACTAATACAGTTGCTTTTTGATATAGCATAGAACCTTTATCTGCATATCTTAATACAAATATAGATAAGCCAGCAGTTACACCAATACTTTCAGTTAAGTTTGCCTCTTCATTATAGTTCCACCAAGGAGCATGAGGAAAGCTATCATTAGAAGGTACACAAAATCTCCAACCATATTCCATTAAATCTTGTTCTCTATGTAAATATTTTAAAATTCCTTTATAAATCGGATGACTTACATCTATAAAATCAATATCATTTAATATGCTTATTGCATATAAGGTTGTATAGGGTGTGGAATTGAGGTTCCAATTATCGGGTTCTAAAGAATTTCCGAACCCCCCATCCTCATTCTGATAATAGGATAGAGCTGTAAGTATGTCGTCTTTGCTTCCTTTTTCAAAATAATAGTTCCATAAGCTAAGTTCCAGGTTTCTTGCATTTCGGTATATCCATGTTTTTATCTGATTATATGTTTTCGTTGATATCATATTTACCATCCTTTGCATGTCCATTTATCTAAATACAATAATACACTTATATTGCAGAAATTACCAGTTCAACTATTCGATTGCAAAGGCTGGATTATATATGTGCTGCATGATAAAATAGGAATAGGTAGAAGAGAAAGAGATTACATTTGAATATAACAGTAAGGAGAGCAACAGGATGGAGATTAAAGTATTATTCGTATGTCACGGCAATATCTGTCGATCACCTATGGCAGAGTTTGTGTTTAAAGATATGGTAAAAAAGAAGGGGCTAAGTGCCAGCTTTAAGATTGCATCAGCTGCAACCAGCACGGAGGAAATCGGTAATGGAGTTCATCCTGGAACTAGAAAATTATTAAATGGGCTTGGCATTTCATTCGATGGAAAATGCGCTATACAGATGAAAAAAAGTGATTACAAGGAATATGATTATATTCTTGCAATGGATCAAAGAAATATTTCCAACATCAATCGAATTATTGGTATAGACTTAGAGAACAAAGTTCATAAACTATTGGATTATACATATAAATCAGGTGATATCGCAGACCCTTGGTATACTGGAGATTTTGATAAAACTTATGAAGATATTTACGCAGGCTGTGAGGGATTGTTAAAAGTAATATGTGAAAAGTACAAAATATAAGGATTAGTCAACCATCAGGAACCACTTAAAACCGAATTTATCTTTCAATTCACACATGCAGGTCGCAAACTCTGTTTTATGAGGGGCTTCTATAACGGTACCGTCTTCTTTCAAAATATCAAATACGTTTTCGACCTCTTCAACTGTGTCAAAGACCATAGCAAGGAATAAGGAGTCTGCTTGAATTCCCTCCCGTTCCATACCACCATCAGACAACCTAATTCTTTGTTTACCAATCCGGGCTTCCGTATGGTAGATAAGATTTGTCTCTTCATTTTTTCCCTGCCAATCAACTTCTAGATGAAAGGCTTTTTTATATAATTCAATTGCTTCCTCGCAACGACCACCGCAATGCAATGTTGGTATAAAAATCATAATCTTTACCTCCAAAAAATATTATGTAAAAAACCAATCAGTATTTATATGATTGTAACCTAGAGAACGCCATTATTTCTTATCTGGTTATCTATTAATTTTATTGCCAAATCAATAAATAGAGGATGTGCATAGGAGTAGGTCCAGTTTTTAGGAAGCTCATCAAAAAACTCAGTTTTCTCCATTTCGAAATCAGGAAGGTCCGCAATATCCTTTATTTCTGCATAAAATATTTGACCAAAGACTTCTTCCATACTTTCTACAACACCATCACTGCCTTTTGCACCATAATATCCAATTGGTGTAATATCAAATTTAGTTGCTCCAGTTTCTTCCCATAATTCTCTTTCTGCAGCCTGCAAGGGTGTTTCTCCTTTATCTATATGACCACCTGGGCATTCCCAGGTATTTTGACTTTTTTTCTGGCACAATACCCACTGACCATTATATTTAGCCACAATATCTACAAAGATTAATGTATTGTTGTTTGTAATATTTTCATAAAAGTTTATCTCAATCATTGAACCTCCGTTATTAAATAACTGTTATGTCTCTACATATTTAGGGTTATGTGCACAAGAGGGTACTCAAGTTCATTTGGTATAAAACTTTATGCCATATATGAACAGCCATATCAACCCATTCTAACTCTCGTTTTCGTCTTCATTGTTATCTTTTTGACACTCTTCACGCCGATATGTTAAGAAATTATTCACGGGGATTGACACTATTAACACCACACCAATAACAATGTAAATGATATAGATAAATATATTAATAATATCTATAACACTATATGAGACATTTGAATCTATAAATAATGATAAAATTCTTAAAAATGATGCAGAAATTCCTGTAATTCCGGAAAGCAATGTTGAAATCACTATCAACCATTTCGCCAACTTATTCCCTGTGTAAAGGAAGTATAATATTGAACCAAGAATTGCTAGCCGCACTAATCCTACAAATATCATAGTCGCTGTTTCATCAGACTGACTATTAACAACCATACTAACCATTATTGCGATAAAATTTGTTGATAATAATGCAATAATAATTGCATTAACAATCTTTTTCCCTAGATTTATTGAATGCATTTCTTCTCCTTTGAGATAAATAATAATAATTTTTAATTTTTTGATTTATGTAATTTTAGTAATCTAATAATACATCATATTACATAATTTTACCATTTTTATTTTATTAATTCTGTGGTATTGACTCTAATACTAACTAATTCACTCCCAGTTATCATTATAGATATCAATTTTCCAATTGACGCTAATTGCCAAAATTTTCTGCATGAATTTTTTTAATTATACTTATATAAATGGACAACAAAAAATCGCTAATCCTTGATTTATAAGGATTAGCGATACTTTTTTATTAAGCGCGAGACGGGATTCGAACCATAATCCCATCCTACAAATACTGAAAAGAAAGGGGGTTCATCCACTTCTGATTTATGTGCACATAAAAGTGCACATATTTTTTTATGAATTTTAAAGACTATTTCAAAACCAATGTGACAAATTGGAATTTATACACAAGATAGTTCTACCATTTTCAAATCGCACTCATCCACATAACCGATATCTTCTTTTAAATCCTATAACATTAGCTTGTCCATTTCATCACCATCACACTTTTTAAATGGAATCAGTTCATCTTGAAAACCCAAGAAAATTGCTTGATACTTGATTTCTCCATCTGGCTTCATAATCTTAAATAATCCTCTAAACTCTAAATTCTTACTTTTCTGATGTGTTTCTTCTAATAATTCTCTTTCTGCTGCTTCTCTTGCCTTTTCACCTTTTTCTATTCCACCAGCAGGGAATTCCCACTGATTTCTCCACGAATTATAGCCTATTAAATAGTTTCCATTTACATTAATTACTGCAAACGCACCCGTAACATTATCATAATTTGCTATTTTTTCTTCATTTATTTTTAAATACTCTAATAACGTCCATCCACTCTTATTTTTCGCAAGCATCTTTTGCCTCCATAAATTCAAATTTACCAATCTCGACAAATTGGAATTTGTCGTTACCGTTTCAGGTAGACCATATCAACAAGCTGTTTCCCGTCTTCAAACATCGGATGGTCATAGTTGTCCGTGAAAAAGTTATGTATTCGATGTGATTCTGCAAATCCGCATTTCTGATAAAAGCTGAGCGTAGAAGGAACGTCGCCCGTTCCGACAAGCATCGTATTACAATCGGTGTAATGTGAAAACAGAAAATCTATCAGTCTTTTTCCATACCCCTTTCGCTGAAAATCAGGCATAACCGCAATGTTCTTAAGCTCATAAACACCGTCCGCCTCTTTAGTAACCACGCATTCTGCTTTTACTCCATTGTCGTCCAAAACAAACATTTCGCCACGTTCAAGATACTTGTCTATCATGTTTTCCTGTTCGTCAGCCAATAATAGCAAGTCGATATATGCTTTCTTGTTGTTTGTAACTCTCCTTATATTCACAAGTGGCCCCCCTATAAATTCAAATTTATTTGTATATTATTAAATCATAATACCATATTGAATAATACAAATAAATAATATTTTCCAATAATAACTGTATACACTAATCATCATAGTGTATTCTCTACACTTTCTCGGACAAGTGTATACTTTCTTTTTGATTATAATTAATTAAATCGTTTATTAACTCTAAAAAGGCAATTTAGATAGCGTGGAAAAAGATATGTGAAATTTATCATAAACGATGTAATATTCACTTCGGAGAGGTGGAATCGAAAATACGAAGGCCCATGCGGAGCATGATCCTTCGTATTTTTGATGTGGGATGATGCAAAAGCGTCGCAGACCCCTCGGAGAGCGAGCAGGGCAGTTGCAGTTTAACTGCCCTAGTGAGTTAATACAGATACTGTATTATGAAATATAAAATAAAATCATCCTCATAAAATTACAAAAATTACTCCTTTTTAAATTCGTCTATCATTTTTATTAATGTATCAGATTAATAAATTTTTAAAGGAGGAAAAATCTATGGCAAATGTTTGTATCGTAAGACATCAAGGATATATAAAATCTAAGATGCGTTTTCCGTATCAACACAATTTTAGGACACTAAAAAACTATGGTAACAAGAACATCGATGCATCGCTTACCCATCTTAACACAAGCATATTAAACAATCTGAAAGGTGGTGAAACCTATCTGACAGCATTCAACCGCCTATATGATAATGGTGAATTTAAAGGGCAGCTTAAAGTGCAAGGAGCAGAGGAAAAGCAAACAAAATTCTTGGATGAATTTCTGATTTATCCACCCTATGATAAAATAACGGAAATGAGTCTTGATGAACAAGAAGTATTTTTCAAAAAAGAATTGAAGGCACTACAGAAGTATTTCCCAGATATGATTATCTTATCTGCTCACGTACACAGGGATGAGTCATTTCATCCTAAAGATGAAGAAATGAAAGTTCTCTTTCCCGAAGGGAAAGTCACACCACATATGCATGTTATTGCAATACCGATTGTCCATGATAAAAAAATGGATTGTAAGAAAATCTCCATAACAGAATTATGGAAAGGGAAATTCAGTTATCGTAAATTCCAGAATTATATGTATGATGCGGTCGGAAAAGAATATGGCTTTGACCGAGGAGAAATGCATGATTTTGGTGAAGCCCAAAAGCATCTAGAAGTTGAAGTCTTTAAACTAAAGGAAGCAGAGAAATCACTGAATAAACTGGAAACAGAAATTATTCAGAAAGAAAAGGAACTTACTGAAAGGGCAAGAGAATTAGAACCAGAAGAAAATATATCATTCTTTAATATCAAAAAAGTGGTGGAACAGCAAAAGGCTATTAACAATGCGCTGAAGATGGAACGGCAAAATAATACTCTTCTTCAGAAAGAAAAGGAAAACCTGAATCAATCAATAATTGAAAAAGATGAATTAATACTTACTCAAAGCCAAGAAATTCAAAATAAGCAAGAAAAAATCTTTGAATTAAAGAAAACATTAATACAAGAAAAGGATAGAACCAATGATATTCTTAATATTAAAGTATCAGATGAGCGGCTACGACAGGTTTATGTTGATGAAGCTAAACTTAAAATCAGGTTATATGACCTTGTAGTAAGAATAGTAAAAGACTTCATGCCAGAATTAATAAAGTCATGTCCAAAATTCATCCATGAATTATTGGATTATAAGATACTCCACAAAGAAGATTTATCTGGGGAACACCAGAATAATCGCCATAAAGGTAGATAAGCAACTATTAACAATGATAAGGCAAAATTAAAATCAGACACTCTGAATCAAAGAATAACTATAACAAACAGAAGCCTTTTTTCTGAAAGTAGGGTTTCGTTATGTTAAATTTTGATAAAATGTTGAAAGAAGCAATCAGTCGTGATATTCTAACCGTATCAGAAGTGGATGATATGTTAAAGATGACACGTAAAAAATTAGTAGAACAAAAGCATCCATATGCAATTAATAACCGTTCTAACGGTAGAGTAATCACCACTATAAGGGAGGATGGCAAGCTGAAGCAGATATCCGCAGTAACCTTGGATGATATGCTTAATAAACTGTATCTGTTTTACTTTGAGAACAAGAAGAAGTTAACCTTAAATGATTTGTTTCCAAAATGGATGGAAGGACGTCTAAAGGACAAGACCATTAATATTAAAACCGTCAAACGGGATAATGAGCACTGGAATAAGTATTACAAAGACCATTCCATCATTCTTGTACCGATTCCTAAATTGACAACCAAAATGCTCAATGATTTCTTTAATGCTACCATTACTAAATTTAATCTCTCTAACAAAGAATACAACAACATGAAAAGCATTATGATTGCGTTAATACGGATTGCTATCGATGAAGAGATTATTATAGAAAATCCAATGAATGGAATCTATATCAAAGCAAAGTTCCGGGCAGTCAGAAAAAAGAGTGATGGTTCTAAACTGTATCTAAATGATGAATATGATACCTTAGACTCACATCTTGAAGATGAAAGTACCATTGAAGCATTGTGCATACAGCTTATGTTCCAACTTGGTGTACGTATTGGCGAGGGAGTGGCACTTAAATTCTCTGATATCGAGTATGGAAAGATAGCAATTCAGAGGATGGAGGAAAAGGTTGTTGTTTTTGATGGAGATAAATTCAAGAGTGAAGGAGTCCAGATTGTTGAGCATCTGAAAAAGGAAAATGACTCGGAATATCGTTTTATTCCTCTTACTGACAGAGCAAATGAAATCATCAGCAATGCTAGGGAGCTAAATTCTGATGGCGATTTCATCTTTGAAAGAAATGGTGTGCGATTGACTGCAAGAGCTATTACCTATTGGCTTAATAAATATTGCAGAGATGCAGCAATTACATACAAAAGTCCTCACTGCACCAGAAGGACCACCGCAAGCCGATTAAGTACATCAGGCATGCCACTTGATAAGATACGGGATATACTAGGACAAGTCGATGAAAAGACTACTCTTAGCTATATTTACAATCCAAATACGGAACAAGAGAACCTTAATATCATGAATAAAGCTCTGAATAATAGCAATAAAAAGAACAAGAAAAATTAGTGCACATACGGTGCACATATCAGCGCAATAAAAAATCCCTTGAAAATCAAGGGATTTCGTAAGCGCGAGACGGGATTCGAACCCGCGACGTCCTCGCTGTGGCTTTGCTTAAGCAAAGCCACAGGAAGAACCAGAATCTCGGCATTTGAGCCTCCATTCTGCTTCTTCCAAAGGTTCACTCTGTGAGGGTTCAAATCTGATCAAGACACAGAATAATAAAAAGGAACCTTCTATCGAAGATTCCTTTTTATTATTAAGCGCGAGACGGGATTCGAACCCGCGACGTCCTCGCTGTGGCTTT
>JAFACO010000313.1 GCA_023425485.1 Bacillota bacterium | reverse complement strand
TCTTAGCTCAGCTGGGAGAGCATCTGCCTTACAAGCAGAGGGTCATAGGTTCGAGCCCTATAGGTCCCATTTTCATGCAAAAGCATGAGATTCGTAGTTTAACACAATATGGCGAAGTAGCTCAGCTGGCGAGAGCATGCGGTTCATACCCGCAGTGTCGGCGGTTCAAATCCGTCCTTCGCTACTATAGTAAAAGTAAGCAGCAGTGATGAAAATCACTGTTGTTTTTTTGTACTGGTCTGTTATGGAGTTTTGTTATATAATAGGAATGTTGTTAAAATAATTGATTTGTAAATGATTAAATTATAGATGGTAATGGTATCGATAAGGATACTAGATGACTGTGCTTTAATCATAGATTTATTTGAATTGAATTTTTATAGGACTAGGACTTTTAGTTTTATGAATGATAAAAATTTCTTATAAGTCTATCATTGCGAGCTGAGAGAAATAAAGGAGGACTTACATCATGAGAGTTGGATCAGGTTATGATGTTCATAAATTAGTCGAGGATCGAGCGTTAATCCTCGGAGGAATAACAATACCCTATGAAAAAGGATTGCTGGGGCATTCGGATGCGGATGTATTGGTACATGCAATCATGGATGCACTGCTTGGAGCTGCAGCTTTGGGCGATATCGGAAAGCATTTTCCTGATACGGATAAAACCTACAAAGATGCATCAAGCATTATGCTCCTGAAAAGGGTGAAGGAGTTACTGGATGAAAAGCTGTATATGATTGAGAATATTGATGCGACTATCATAGCGCAGAAACCAAAGCTTGCACCCTATATTGATCAGATGAAGAAATCCATTGCAGATGCTTTGGAGCTGGAAGAGGATCGTGTAAATATTAAGGCGACAACGGAGGAAGGCTTGGGCTTTACTGGAGCAGGTCTTGGGATAGCTTCTAATGCAGTGTGTTTATTAGAATCCATGTTAAATTATCAATATGATGCAACACCAAAAAGTAGTTCAGGCTGTAGCGGTTGCGGAGGATGTCCTAAAAGATAATTCAGTTGACAAAAGTTTCATGCTTGCATACAATAAGCATAGAATATTTTTAAAAGCTATGAACGGAAAAGTACCTTAATAGAGTAGTAACAGAGATAGAATGTCATCGGCTGAAAGCATTCTTTACGAGGATATGAGGGAAGTGCATCCGGGAGCTGGTTCGGTGAGGGTAAACTTAGCTGAACACGGTTACAGCCGTTATCTGTTTGAGAAATAGCCTTATTGTGATGGCTATAAGTAGAGTGGAACCGCGTATTAACCGCCTCTAAAATTAGAGGCGGTTTTTTTATGTTTTTTTCATTCTAAGGAAAGTATGTTTTGGGAAAAATATAAAGAACAATTCGTACTTTATTTCTTTTGAAATTAAATATTATTAATCTACATAAGATAGAGTTAGAAAGATGTAGATATTCCAAGCTTATCATGCATTAAGTAAACAATCATTACTGTTAATTTTTATATCATTCATATATAGGGGGTCCATCATGGGTTTTATTAAATATATCAAAGAAGAAATGCAGATCATTAAAGATCGAGATCCTGCCATTAAAACACCTTTGGAGGTATTTTTATACCCTAGTTTTCGTGCAATCATTCGTTATCGTATTGCACATCGGTTATACTTAAAGAAACATTATTTTCTGGCAAGATGGTTTTCGCAAAGAACTGTTCGAAAAACTGGAATTGAAATACATCCTGGAGCAACCATAGGCAAAGGTCTGTTTATTGACCATGGTCATGGAGTAGTGATTGGCGAAACAGCTATTGTTGGTGACAATGTCACCTTATATCAAGGGGTTACCCTTGGTGGAACCGGTAAGGAAAAAGGAAAGCGCCACCCTACCGTTGCCAATAATGTTATGATTAGTGCCGGTGCGAAGATATTAGGTTCCTTTACCATTGGAGAGAACTCTAAAATTGGTGCGGGTTCGGTGGTTTTACAGGAGGTTCCTCCGAATTCTACCGTGGTTGGTGTTCCAGGAAGAGTTGTAAAACGCAATGATGTTAAGATTCCAAGAGAAGAACTGGATCAGGTTCATTTGCCAGATCCTGTACTTAGAGAGATAAATATTTTAAAAAATGAAAATATTTGCTTGAGAAATGAAGTAAAGATGCTATATGATAAATTAGAGCTTATTGAAGACACTCTGGATCAAAATGAGATTGAAGTGGATAAAGACGAAGCCACCAGAATAGCACATAACAGAGAAGAGATAATAAAAGCAACAGCTCAAATTGAGACCTGGGATGATTGGACAATATAATTTATATTTATTTAAAAATAGAATGAAAGCAAGAATGACAGAACCTGCTGCTAAAAGTAGTTGGATGGAGGAAATTATGAAAATATACAACACGTTATCACAGAAAAAGGAAGAATTCATCCCTCTGGAGGAGGGAAAGGTTCGCATGTATGTGTGCGGTCCTACCGTTTACAATTACATTCATATTGGAAATGCAAGACCGGCTATCATTTTTGATACGTTAAGAAGATATTTAGAATATACAGGCTATGATGTTAATTATGTTTCTAACTTTACTGATGTTGACGATAAGATTATTAAGAAAGCAAATGAAGAGGGTGTTAGTGCTACTGAAATTTCTGAACGTTATATCAAAGAGTTTCGTACCGATATGGATGCACTGAATGTCTGCGAAGCTACCTGCCATCCTAAGGCAACACAGGAAATTGGCGGTATGATTGATATGATCTCTGATCTGATTGAGAAGGGTCATGCGTATGAAAAAAACGGTACGGTGTATTTTAGAACCAGAAGCTTTAGAGACTATGGTAAATTGTCAAAGAAAAAGATTGATGATCTGGAGGCTGGTATTCGTATTGCTGTTAGCGAGGAAAAAGAAGATCCTATGGACTTCGTTTTATGGAAACCTAAGAAAGAGGGAGAACCCTCCTGGCCATCCCCTTGGAGCGATGGTCGTCCAGGCTGGCATATTGAATGCTCCGTTATGAGTCGTAAATATCTTGGGGAGCAGATTGATATCCACGCTGGCGGAGAGGATTTGGTATTCCCTCACCATGAGAATGAGATTGCCCAGAGCGAAGCAGCAAATGGTAAGGAATTTGCAAGATACTGGATGCATAATGCATTCTTAAACATTGATAATAAGAAAATGTCCAAATCAGTAGGTAATTTCTTCACTGTACGTGAAATCTGTGACCAATATGATCCACAGGTAATTCGTTTCTTTATGCTGAATTCACATTATCGCAGTCCATTAAATTTTAGCAAAGATTTAGTAGAATCAGCAAAGAACGCTTTGACCAGAATTCTTACCAGCATCGGACAACTGGAGCATTTGTTAGATAATGATTTATTAACAAGAGAGCAGAGTTCTTTTGAGGAACAAAGTGTATTAACCGAAGCGAATGCTTTGAATAAGAAGTATATGGATGCAATGGAAGATGATTTAAATACTGCGGATGCAATTGCTGCTATTTTTGAGCTTGTAAAGCTTGCCAATACTAATTGCTCTTCTAGTAGCAGTAAGGAATTCGTACAATCCATGAAGGATCGATTGGTTAATCTTTGCGAAATTCTTGGTCTTGAGACGAAAAAAGAAGAAGAACTTCTGGATGCTGATATTGAAAAGCTGATTGAGGAAAGACAGGCAGCAAGAAAGAATAAGGACTTTGCCAGATCGGATGAAATTCGTAATCTGTTATTAGAAAAAGGAATTGTTCTTGAAGATACAAGAGAGGGTGTTAGATGGAAACGCAGCTAAATAACGAGAATAAGTTTAAAGGATTACATCAATATATTAATGCGTTTTATCAACTTCCGGACACGGATATTAAATCCTATTCACCGTTAACTCTGGCATTTATCGGAGATTCTATTTTTGATCTTATCATTCGTACAAGCGTAGTAGAAGGTGGAAATGCTCCGGTGAATAAGCTTCATAAACGTGCAGCAAAACTGGTACAAGCAGCATCTCAGGCTGATCTTTATCATATTATTAAAGATAGTCTGACGGAAGAAGAAACCGCCGTGTTTAAGAGGGGGCGTAATGCCAAGTCTTTTACCTCTGCAAAAAATGCAGGAATTATTGAATATCGTACTGCAACTGGTTTAGAGGCTTTATTTGGATATTTGTATTTAACCGATCAAATGGAGCGATTAATGGAGTTATTAAAACCACAGATTGAAAAGCTTACAGGTGAGGAAGCTTCACGAAATTAATTAAGTGCCTTTATATAATGGTGCTACCGTTATTAGAAGGTAATATTAGTATATAATGACTAAATATTTTAACAAAGAATTGAGACTGACGTAGGAAAAGATTAAATCATCCGAAGGCAGTCTCATTTTTATGTTTTGACAAGCGAGACGACTAGTCGATTATTATATTACCAAAGGTAATCAATTATTTATTTACATAGAATTTACGTTTAATTGGAACTCATTAACAGTTTTTTACGTCTAATTCATATATTTAAAGAATATTTAATTGGAGTATAAAAGGGAGGTACTTTGTGGATGCACACAAAGTTTAAAGGAGCCAAGAAAGGGACGGGTGTTTTATGAAAAAGAGATTGATAAGTATAATTAGTTTTATGATTATTGTTACCTTACTTACCGCATGTAGTGCAACAAAAGAGAATTCAAAGGCAGATATGAGTACAGATAATTTAACGTTTGATACCAATATGAAAGTTGGTTTTACTTCTGGAAATCAGGCTGCGGAAGCCCCAGAATCAGCTGCTGAATTTTATGGGACCTCCGGTAGCGTTATTAGTGAGTCAAAAGTTGAAAGTAATATCGATGGCGAAGGGGCTTTGTCAAGTACAATGCCAACCGGCGAGACGGTTGCACAGTCCCAGGATAAGATAATTAAAACTTTTTATATGGACGTAGAAACCCAGGAATTTGACAGTCTTGTAACTAAAATTAACTATGACATCAAACGTCTGAATGGTTATGTAGAGAAATCTAATTTAAGAGGAAAAGGATATTATAATAACGAAAGTGTCCAAAGTGGAAGTATCATTGCACGAATTCCAAGTGATCAGGTGGATGAATTTATAACAACCGTAAGTGAGAATGAGAATGCGAATATAGTAAGTCAAGAGGAATCCAGTAAGAATGTATCTCTGGAATACATTGAGGCAGAAAGCCATCTGGAAACCCTTAAGATAGAGCAGGAAAGACTATTTGCAATTCTTGAAAAGGAAGAAAGTTTAGATAATATTATAACTTTGGAGAGCCGCCTAAGCTCAATTAGATATGAGCTGCAGGATTATGAGACTAAAATAAGATATTATGATAATCAAGTATCGTATAGTACAGTTACCATAAACCTTCAGGAAGTAAGAAAGTTGACTATTGTATCAGAAGAGAAGCCAAGTGTTGCCAGTAGAATTAAGAATGGATTTGGAGATACCATTTATAATCTAAGTGAAGGTGGTAAGAATTTCTTTGTATGGTTTGTGGTTAATCTACCTTATATAATTATTTGGGGTATTATTATTACAATTGCAGCGCTTATTGTTAGAAAAGGCTGGATAAGGAGTACCACAAGGAAAGAAGCAAATCTTCCCTCCAGATCAGCGATTGATCTATTAAAAGATAATAAAAAATCTATATTAAAAGAGGATGATGATCAAGCTGACAATTAATTGAGTAAAAGAAAGATAATGAGATAATTAATTATCTGACAAGAGAGTACACGAAATAACCAAAAAGATGGATTAATCAAAGAAAGCAACAAGTTACCATGGCGAATACTGCTGCACTAATGAAATGGAATAATAAGTAAATAAGTGTTATACTATCCACGTCGAAGAAAATAATCTCTTTTAAAACAGTGCTGGAAGTGTATAATTGGCTAAATCTAGCTGATTTGAACGGGACTGCTTAAGAGAATAGTAAGGAGATTCCTTCATGCCGTGGATAGTATTATGTTTAAGTTCTATTTTGCTATTTCTACCGTCGACAAAGGAGCAAATGAAGCTGCTTACTTACAGCAACATGAGTGAAAATACTACTATTACATCAGAAAACGTACTTACGAATATGGAAGCGCTGGATATGGTAAAAGAGCAATACGCGAGTAATTTTGAAAAGGTAGAGTTATCTGATCCTTTAGGGGAATACTACTATCGTTTACCTTTTGCGGATTACTATCTTTATTATGAAGGCGAGGGTGCCACCTCGGACGAGTATATGTTTCATTTATACGAGTTTGTAGTGGACGACCCTGAGACTTCCATTGGACATACAGTAACCTACGGTTGGTATACGGTTAATAAAATTACCCATGAAATTAAAGATCAAACGGTAGAATAGTGACATAGCTATAATGAGATTGTAGCCCATTTGGCACTGGAGAAACGAAGATAACTTAACACCATACGAACACTTTGATCGACTATTAAGGCAATCCATGCGCCATAAAGTCCAAAGCCTGCAGGGAAGCATAGAAACCAGGTAAGAAAAGGTCGGACAAGTGCTACACTGATCAATGAAGTAATGGCAACAAAATTAGTATCACCCGCACCGCGGAGGCAGCCATTCATTACAACCTGCGAGGTCTGCATATGTGTTCCAAGGGCAGCTAAAATCATGATATGTGCTCCAAGAATTAGTACTTCAGGTTCGTTGCTAAAAGGAGAAACCAGTAAGTTTCGTCCAAAGATAAAGACGAAAAATACAAAAGTAGATATAATAAAAGCAAGGCGTTGACCGGTTTTTCCATAAATAATGGATAAATCCGGTCTTTTTGCACCCATATTTTGACCTACCAATGCTGAGGCAGCTATGGACAAACCATCACCAAAACAAAAGGAGAGGGTTAAGATATTCATGCATATTACGTGCGTTGTATATTCAATAGTACCAAGTCTAGCAACGATTCCAGCATAAGCAAGAAATCCAATTCGTAGAAAAACCTGTTCTACAAAGGCACTACCGCTTACTTTCGTGATGGGATCGAGCAAAGATTTTGTGAGTTTCCAGCCAGCTTTGAAATGTAATGATAAATATGCATTCCTGCGAAGGAGAGTAAAAAGAGAGATGGAAAAGGCAGCAAAGGCACCGAGAGTAGTTGCGGTCGCAGAACCTTTTATACCCATTCTAGGGAAGAAGCCAATACCATATATGAGCAGAAAATTAAAAATAATATTAATAATATTACTTATAACATTGGTCCACATTGAAATCCGAGCCTTGCCACAACCTCTTTGTGCGGCATTGATGGTAAGATTTAGTGCTTGGAAGGGGATACTTATCATTAAAATTTTAAAATAGACTACTGCATCAGGAAGATAGGATTGATCTGCACCAGCAATTAATAGGATAGGTGTAGCAAAGATATAACCAAGACATGCCATTAGCAAGGAGGCAATTGTACAAAGGAGCATACCGACTCGAAGAGTTTTATTTGCACCCAACTGATCTTCCTGTCCTTTTCTCCGTGCACAAACTGCAGTAATCCCAGTATTAAGAGAAAAAATCATTGCCAGCAATACAAATTTTGGTTGATTAGTAATACCTACTGCGGCAACTGCACCATTACTCAAATTACTAACCATCATGGTATCAACAATACCAATCAACGCAACAAGAAGGGCTTCTAGCGCAGAAGGCCAAGCTATCTTTAAAAAATTTTTATATATAATACGGGAGGTAGGGATATCCCCCATAATTTGTTCTTGTTTTAACATGCTGTGAAC
>JAFACO010000308.1 GCA_023425485.1 Bacillota bacterium | reverse complement strand
CTGATATCCTTCTGCTTTTTAAATTTCTTAGCTAACTTTTTCGCTGTCAGTATTCCGGCATAACCAGCACCGACAATTACTATTTTCTTTCCCATGTTCGCTCCTTACTCTCTTCATCAAATCGCATTTTATCAACTTACATAAGATTAGTCGACCCTTCGCGTACTTGAAACTCGCTGCACGCGTTTCTCGCGAGCGCGTTCGTATTCAACAAAACAATTTTTGTTGATACTTCACTTTGCTTTCGCATAATTGAATCACGCTACGCATGTTTCTCGCGAGCGCGTTCGTATTCAACAAAGCAAGCTTTGTTGATACTTCACTTTGCTTTCGCGAATATTGTTAATGATATAACAATCTTGGGCAAAATTTGGGAATTAAGTCTCTTATAATTCCGCTTCGACATTAGTATATCACTAGATTGTTAATTTGAAAACTACTTTTCGCAAAAATAAGTATAAAAAATTACTTTTTTTTAGAAACTTAAAATATTTTTAAGCATAAATAGTTAATGCATTGAACCCCAATGCCAGGATATGGATAATCCTTACATTGGGGTTCAATTGGAGATATTGCGAATTATGGCACTCTTACGTCTGGTAGAAAGAGCACCAATAAGAGGTTAGCAATTAAAAATACTTACTGACCATCAATGGATAAAACGGTCTTTAATAATACATTTGCTCCCATAAAACAATTAATGGAAGGTGTAAATTCTATTTCACAATGACTGTGACCACCGACACTGGGTACAAATATCATTGCCGCTGGGACCATATCAATCATAAACTGGGCATCATGGCCAGGTCCACTATACATTCTTTTATTAGAGTAACCGAATTCTTTTGCACTTTTTTCTACCATACCTACTATCTCTGGAGTAAAAGTTACTGTATTGCGTGACCAAGCTTTTTCATAACTCAAGCTACATTTTTCAATTTCGGTTGGCAGATTCGCTATAATATTTAATACCTGTTCAATCACTTTAGGGTCTTGATGCCTGGCATCTAAGGTGAACTTTGCCTCATCCGGGATTATTGTGTGTATATTGGGATGACAGGAAAATTTTCCTGTTGTATATACTAATTTAGAATCAAGCATATCAAGTTCCTCGTGGAGATACTGTATGGTCTTTGCAGCTGCGTATAAGGCATCCTTCCTATATTTCATTGGAGTAGTTCCTGCATGACCCGCCTGACCTTTTAGAGTAAATTCATAGTTAATCATTCCGCAGACACCTTCCACTACCCCTATATCATAACCTTCTGCTTCAAGCACAGGTCCCTGTTCTATATGAAGTTCCACAAGAGCTTTACATTTGTCTCTGCTCACTCTATTCGTCTCTTCACCACAAAACCCACTTGCAGCTAACGCATCTCCAAAGGTATATCCAGGGATGTCTTTTGCTACCGAGGTTAACATATCTTCTTTATTAAACTTACCACAGATTACACCGGAGGACATCATTGCTGGTTCAAAGCGTGCTCCCTCTTCATTGGTCCAAACAACTACAGTAAAGGGATGTCGATGTGGGATGTTCTCTTTTACTAAAGTTTCAGCAACCTCCATGGCAGCCAACACACCTAGTACTCCATCATAATTGCCTCCCTGTCTTACAGAATCCAGATGTGATCCTGATAGAATTGCAGGCAAATCTTCTGTTCCTGGTAATGTTGCATACATATTAGCCATATCATCTGTAACAACGGTTGCACCGATGGCTTCCATTCTTTTCTTAAATTCAGTTCTGGCAGCTATTGCTTCCTCAGATAGTGAAAATCTTGTAATTCCTCCTCTACCCGTATCGCCAAACTGTCCAAACGTCTTTATTTTATCTTCCATTCGTTCCAGACTGCATAGTTCCATAGATAATTCCTCCTTTATATTTCTGCACCGATCAAACGATTGTTTTTTAGTACTCTGACCCCCTGTGAGATTGCTTGCACTGGACAAACAGTTACACATAGGTGACAACCTACACATTTCTTTGCATTCATGATAGGCTTTCCGGTTGCATTGTCCTGTATCAATGCCTGATGACCCCCATCAAAGCAGGAAAGATAACAGCGACCGCAACCCAGGCAAACCGACCGGTTAAATTTAGGATAACAGATGCTTTCTCTGTTTAAGGCTTCTGCTGACACTACCTGACTGGTTGCCTTACCTATGAATTCGGTAATACTTTGATACCCATGGGAACTTAAATACAGCTCCATTCCTTCTATCATATCCTCAATAATACGGTATCCATACTGCATTACTGAGGTAGTTACCTGAATATTTTCACATCCAAGCGCCATAAATTCAGCTGCGTCTCTCCAGGTTTCAATTCCTCCCATACCACTAAGCGGCACTTTGGAAAGTTTATTACACTCATGAAGAGTATGAATGAACCGAAGTGCAATGGGTTTAACAGCTTTACCGGAATAGCCTCCGACACTTGTCTTTCCTTCCACATCCGGCCCTGAAGAAAAAGAATCCAGGTTAACATTCATTAAACTTTTTATAGTATTAATTGCAGCAATTCCGGTAGCTCCTGCATCAACGGCTGCAACTGCCGGTATTTCCATGTTGCCGATGTTAGGTGTCATCTTCGCCAAAATTGGAAGGTCTGTTCCTTTTCTTACTGCTTTGGTATATGCACTTACTAATTCGGGGTTTTGGCCAACATCCGAGCCCAATCCATCTGCTGCCATATGCGGACAGGAGAAGTTACACTCTAGGATATCTGCTCCAGCCTCTGTCATAACCTCAGCCAGATAAGTCCATTCCTCTTCACTCTGGCCCATGATGGAAGCAATGATTACCTTATTCGGATAATCTCTCTTTAATTTCTTAATAAATTCTATATTCTCACTAAGGGTGTAATCTGAAATCTGCTCTATATTCTTAAATCCCACAAAGGGTGCAGACTCTTTACGAAGGGCATCAAATCTTGGTGAAACCTCGTTGGGTACAAAAGTACCTATGGTTTTGAAAGCCACTCCTGCCCAGCCCATATCAAAGGCTTTTGCAATCATCTCTGCATTACTTCCTACTACAGAAGAAGATAGGAAGAAGGGATTTTCACAGGGAACGCCACAGAAGGTAATCGATAAATCCGTTTTTTCCGGTTTCATCTTTGGCAGGGTCGCAACCTTTTCCATAATCTCATCTATAGGAACTGTTCTGTTAATCTTAGACTTTATACAAACTTGCATGCAATCCTTGGTTTCACAACTGGTACAAGGCAACTCTTCTGGAAGCCTGTTTGCTGCACCAATACTGTTATCAAATCGGATGGAACGCAGTATTTTATCCACTTCCAGACCATGCGGACATGCCTTTGTACATAGCGCATTATTACAAAGCAGACACCCTGCTGTTTCTTCAATTAACGACAACTCTCGATAAGCTAGATTACTCATAGCAATCACTCCAAACTTTCTTATATTTAGACTTGCTTCTTATTTCATTTAATAAGGTTTGCTGCAATCAAACGTCGGAACTAATCTATTTAATATTAGCGGAAAACAGGCTTTCGCTTGATGAACTCTCCAAACCCAGGTTCTCCAGTAAAGGTTCCGTTATCATATACCAATCTTCCTCTTACATAGGTTTGAACCGGGTAGCCATGCAGCTCTTTCCCTTCCCAAATCGTATGATCATAATCGGAATGCATGTTATTAACCGATATGGTAAATTCCTTATCCTTGTCATAGATGACAAGGTCAGCATCCTTACCCACTGTAATAGAACCTTTCTGTTCACAGCCAAAGATAATTGCTGGGTTGGTGGAGCAAAGTTCAACGGCACGGTTAAAGGTAATCTTTCCGTCATTGGCAGCTGATAACATATAAGGATATAGATTCTCAATACCTGCACAGCCATTTGGAATTTTTGTAAAATCCTCCTTGCCCCAATCCTTTTCGTAGCTTTGGAAAGGACAATGATCCGTTGCTACCGTATCAATGGTTCCCTGTCTAATCGCTTCCCAAAGTGCATCCTGACTTTCCTGTGCTTTCATGGGAGGAGAACATACAAAATTTCTACCATCTTCTCTTTTATAAACCTCATTGGTAAACTCCAGATACTGTGGACAGGTTTCAATGTATACTTTATGTCCGGCGAGCTTAGCCTCGACAGCAGCCTCTAAACCTTCCTTATCTGCCATATGAACAATGTACAAGGGCGCATCAACGGATTTTGCCCAATGCACTGCTCTCTTATCTGCTTCTGCTTCAACAAATTCGGGCCTGCTAAGATAGTGATACCAGGGTGAGGTCTTCCCCTCTTTTAAAAACTTTTCTATATTTAAGTCAATTACATCTGGATTTTCTGCGTGAATATTAGTAATTGCTCCAACCTCTTTCGCTTTCAGCATTACTTTAATTAAGGTTGCATCATCTACCATCATACCTTCCTTCTTATATACAAGGAAACATTTAAAGCTGGTAATACCATAGTCCACTGCAGCAGCAAATTCCTCCAGAAGCGTCCCCTCATTTAAATCGGTTATAATACAATGAAAGGCATAATCAACACATGCCTCTGGATCACAAAGTTCTTTTCTGCCCTCTACAGTTTCCAGAATTCCTTTTCCCTTCCGCTGCATTGGATAGTCAAAGACAGTCGTTACACCACCACAGGCTGCAGCCCTCGTACCTGAAAGATATCCATCTGCCGATACAGTGCCTCCAAAAGGCATTGCCAAGTGGGTATGAACATCGATTCCACCTGGTAAAACTAATTTTCCTGTAACATCTATAATTTTCTTTGCATCTATCTTAAGATCACTTCCAATGCAAGCTATTTTCCCGTCCTTCACCGCAATATCAGCCACAAAGCTTTCTTTTGCTGTAATAATTGTTCCATTCTTTATAAGTAAATCCATATCGCAACCTCCTTATTTAATACAACCAGACTACTTACTTAAATGATAATTGCAATCTATAAAGTATTGCAGTTATCCATCTCCCACAAAATGCAAAAAAGCTGCTGCAAACTAACTACATTGCAACAGCCCCTTCGCTTGAATATAAATTATAATTGTTCAGAGCCAAACACCGAAGCTTGGTTCTGACTAAATATTTAATTACTGATTAATTTTATATGCTAATACAAGTCCTGATCTCTGATACACCTGTGCAACTTCAAGCAATTCCATACCGCCTGCGTTTGCTGCGATCAGATTAGATACCCAAGTTACACCGAAATCAACCTGGCCAGTGTAAACTGCTGTGGTTTCGCCAATATCACCACCACCGGAAACAATTTTAACCTTTAATCCCACTTCATCATAATATCCCTTATCCAGTGCTACATAGTAACCCATAAACTGTGCCTGTGGTAACCATTTCAACTGGATGCTCACTTCAGTCTTCTCTGGTGTGAAGCTTCCTGTAGAAGCGGTTGCCTCTGTCCAATAGGTGGTATTTCTAATATCGTCAAGTGCTAATGTCTGAAGTTTGTCAGCAGCAGCTGAGTCATCCAACTTAATGTACTGTTTCGCTAAATCAAGGGTCTGCTGCATTGCTGTTTCGTCCATATTACCATAAGAAGTAACAGCTGCGCCTGTGGTATCTGTTTCTACTAATTTCTTAACCTCGTCTGCCATGTATGCCTGATGCTCTGCGGATACAGAAGAACCATATTTATATACGATTTCTGCTGCTTCTGCCGGATTAGCACATGCATATTCCCAGCCCTTCATGGAAGCATAGATGAATGCCTTTACAGTTTCTGGATTTGCTTCTGCAAATGCCTTTGTGGTGAAAATGTTATCCTCTAACATTGCTACACCTTCGTCATTCATATCAATGTACTTTACTGCTTCTCCATAGCCATAAGCTCCATCATAGGAATTCTTAACTAATCCCAATTCATTGTAGGTCATTGCGGATGCTAATAAAATTGAGTCATCATCAAATCCATCCATATCAAATGCCTGACTTAAATAAGTTGTTGGCTGACCATATTTTGATAATAGTGCCTGAATTTCGTATTCATTACCAAGTCCCCAGTTACCAACCTGACCTTTGCCTGCTGCATCTAAAACGATACTTTCAACACTTGCATCCGCAGCATAATAGGGACCAGTACTTTCAGGAGCTGCCTCTGGAACCTGCGTTGCTTCAGCACTAGGAGTTTCCTCTGCAGCTTTGGTTGGTTCAGGAGTATCTGTAGAAGTCTCTTTTGAATTTTTGCAGCCTGCTAATAACGTTACAAGCAGAATGCAGGTTAAAAACAATGCACTTAATTTTTTTAAAGATAATTTTTTCATAAATTCATCCTCCTTATAATTTGTTACCCGTACTACCTTACCTTTAATAACTTTCATCTATATTTAGCTGAAGCAACACTACTTACGTCCTTTCAGCAAAATACCCTCGCTTATGAGTAATATGACATATAACAAAATTCCTATGGCACAGGCAACTATGATGTACGCCCAAGCCGTGGCGTATTGTGCAAGTACGACGTTTTCTCTAATTTGTCTGCCTACACCTATGATAAATTCTGCAAAGTATTCACTAACCAGAGCACTAATAACACAGGCTGGTACTGAAACTCTCAATGCGGTAAAGACATATGGCACACTGTTAGGTACCCGAAGCTTTAAAAATATTGTCAGCTTATTCGCAGCATAGGACTTCATTAAGTCCAAAGAAAATGGCTTTAGCTCCGTAAATCCACGATAGGCATTGATGCTCATAGGTACCGTACAAGTAACCATTACTACCAAGGTTTTTGCTAACATACTTCTTACATTAGGGTCCTTACTAAAATCTTTTGTCAGATTGTTAAGGATTGGGGCAATTGCTATAATCGGTATCGCATTAAAGGCTGATGCTATGGTAAGACCTCCAACACCCCATTTGGGAAATGCAGTTGCAATAATGGCTAGCAAATAACCAAATATGGAACCAAAAATCAATCCTCCGATTGCTACAATCACAGTTGCTCGGACATTTAAAAGAACTCCTGACATATTGTCAACTAATATACTAAAAATTCTTCCCGGAAGCGGTAAGGTGAAAGTATCTGCCCCGATCATTTTGTGCAGTAACTGTGTTTGCCACAGAACAACCACTAAAACTCCTAGTAAGGCTGGATAAAGGAAAGTTGTGATAGATTTCTTTTTCACTTTTTCCTGAATACGTTCTTCCATATGAATCCTCCATTTTTATATAAAACGTGGTAATTATTCAAAACCAAGCTCGTAAACCTACGGTATCCTAGCTGTATTCTGATTGGTTCTGCACAGTTTCAAACTGTGACTTTTGAATATGCTTCAATTTTCTGTATTTTTATTCATTAAATACCTAACGCTTATTTCCTGGCTTTGGGTCCCTTACGTTTATAAGGTGACATTACCTTCTCTAGCACTGACATCAGGTAATAACTAAGAATACCGATAATCGCACTTAAAAATACAATCTGCCAGAATACATAAATAGACATTGCATGTTTTAAGG
>JAFACO010000245.1 GCA_023425485.1 Bacillota bacterium | reverse complement strand
GCTGTTATGTTTTCTTATACAATGTTAAATTTAGAATAGGTGGAAGTATGGCAGAGAAGAAGAATTATATTAAAATTAGAGGAGCTAAGGAAAATAATTTAAAGAATATTAGTTTGGATATTCCAAGGGACCAGTTTGTAGTTCTAACAGGATTAAGCGGTTCTGGTAAGTCATCCCTGGCTTTTGATACAATTTATGCGGAAGGGCAGAGAAGATATATGGAATCCCTATCTTCTTACGCAAGGCAATTCTTAGGGCAAATGGAGAAGCCGAATGTGGAAAGCATTGAAGGTCTTCCTCCTGCGATATCGATTGATCAGAAATCAACTAATCGTAATCCCAGATCCACAGTCGGAACTGTTACAGAAATCTATGACTATTTCCGTCTCCTATATGCAAGAATAGGAATTCCTCATTGTCCAGAGTGTGGAAAAGAAATAAAGAAACAGACCGTTGACCAGATGGTGGATGAAATTCTTAACTTACCACAAGGCACTAAAATACAATTACTTGCTCCGGTGGTTAGAGGCAGAAAAGGTGAGCATGTTAAGTTGTTTGAACAGGCAAAGAGAAGCGGTTATGTAAGAGTAAGAGTAGACGGTAACCTTTATGACCTCTCCGAAGAAATAAAACTTGAGAAGAACAATAAGCATAATATAGAGATAATCGTGGACCGTCTAGTGGTTAAGGAGGGTATTGAAAAAAGATTATCTGATTCTGTAGAGAATGTACTTAAACTTGCGGAAGGCCTGTTATATGTGGATGTCATCGATGGGGAACAATTAACCTTTAGTCAGAATTTTGCATGTTCTGATTGTGGTATCAGCATTGATGAGATAGAACCTAGAGTATTTTCCTTTAATAATCCCTTTGGTGCGTGTCCGGAATGTCATGGTCTTGGTAACAAGATGGAATTTGATGAAGAATTGCTGATTCCTGATCCAACAAGAAGCTTAATTGATGGTGCAATTGCAGCCCCAGGCTGGCAATCCGTAGTAGATAGCGGTAGTTATTCCAGATGTATTCTTGAAGCACTTGCTAAAGAATATAAGTTTAATCTGAATACTCCATATAATAAATTATCTGAAAAAGCACGCCATATTTTTATTCATGGTACGGACGGAAAGTCAGTAAAGGTACATTATCGAGGTCAACGTGGTGTTGGTGTCTATGATGTGGCTTTTGAAGGTCTTATTAAGAATATGGAACGTCGTTATCGTGAAACAGGATCAGAATCTGTTAAGCAAGAGTATGAGAGTTTCATGAGAACAACTCCTTGTAAGGTGTGTAATGGAAAGAGACTTAAGAGAGAATCACTTGCAGTAACAGTGGGTGATAAAAATATATCCGATGTTACAGATTACTCAATTCGTGAGCTGGCAGCCTTCATGCAGAATCTTGTATTGAACTCCATGCAGCTTAAGATTGGCGATTTGGTTTTAAAAGAGATAAGAGCAAGAATTAGCTTCTTAATGGATGTGGGCCTTGACTATCTTACTTTGGCAAGAGCTACAGGTACCCTATCCGGTGGCGAATCCCAAAGAATTCGTCTGGCAACACAGATAGGTTCCGGTCTTGTAGGTGTAGCTTATATTCTAGATGAACCTAGTATAGGCTTACATCAGAGAGATAATGATAAGTTATTAAAGACATTAAATAATCTTAAGGAACTAGGCAATACCCTGATTGTTGTAGAGCATGATGAAGATACCATGTTTGCTGCGGATTACATCATAGACATAGGACCTGGTGCAGGCGAGCATGGTGGACAGGTTGTAGCTGCAGGTACTGCAAAGCAGATCATGAAGATAAAAGAATCCTCTACAGGAGCATATCTTAGTGGTAGAATCAGAATTCCAGTACCCACAGAGAGAAGAACGGCAACAGGCTATCTATCAATTATTGGTGCAGCTGAAAATAATCTCAAGAATGTAAGTGTTGATATTCCGTTAGGTATTATGACTTGTATTACCGGTGTATCAGGATCAGGTAAGAGTTCTTTGGTTACTGAAATCTTATACAAGAGATTAGCTAGAGATTTGAATAGAGCACGACTTATACCTGGTAAGCATGAGAAGATGCTTGGTATTGAGCAGCTGGACAAAGTAATTAACATCGATCAGTCTCCAATAGGTAGAACTCCAAGATCCAATCCTGCAACTTATACTGGTGTATTTGATCAAATTAGAGATTTATTTGCAGCTACACAGGATGCCAAAATGAGAGGCTATTCAAAAGGACGTTTCAGCTTCAATGTAAAGGGCGGACGTTGTGAGGCTTGCAGCGGTGATGGTATTTTAAAGATAGAAATGAACTTCCTTCCGGATATTTATGTGCCTTGTGAGGTATGCGGTGGTAAAAGATACAACCGTGAAACTCTTGAAGTGAAGTATAAGGGCAAGAGTATTCATGATATCCTGGATATGACCATAGAAGAAGCTGTTGGATTTTTTGAAAATGTACCTTCGATTAAGAGGAAAATTGAAACATTACACGATGTAGGTTTATCCTATCTTCGTTTAGGACATCCTTCTACCTCACTATCAGGTGGTGAAGCACAGAGAATTAAGCTTGCAACGGAATTAAGTAAGCGTAGTACGGGTAAGACCATTTACATTTTGGATGAGCCAACCACAGGTCTACATTTTGCTGATGTTCATAAATTAATTGAAATTTTAAAACGCTTCTCTGATACTGGTAACACAGTAGTTGTAATCGAACATAATCTGGATGTAATTAAGACAGCTGACCATATTATCGATATTGGCCCAGAAGGTGGCGATAAGGGTGGTACGGTAGTTGCAAGTGGAACACCAGAGTACATTGCAGCACAGGAACAGTCCTATACAGGTCACTATGTAAAGAAGTATTTGGAGCAGACTAACTAAAGATTTGCGGGGGATATGAAATGGAGTACGGTTTTTTTGCCATGATGTCAAGAATGAAGCTGATTGAACGCTGGGCATTAATGCGGAACACAATATCAGAGAATATCAGTGAGCATTCACTGGAGGTAAGTATTCTAGCCCATGCCCTGGCAGTCATTAGTAAAGAACGATTAGGTAATGACTTAAACGTTGAGAAAGTCGCTCTGATTGGACTATATCATGATGCAACCGAAATTATTACCGGAGATATGCCAACCCCAATTAAATATTATAATGCAGATATTCAAGATGCTTTTAAAGCAATAGAAGAGGCAGCAGCAGAACGGTTATTAAAGATGTTGCCCATGGATATTAGAAAAAGCTACGAGTCCATCTTTTTAATACAGGAAGAGGAACAATATTTATGGAAGTTGGTAAAAGCAGCGGACAAACTGTCGGCATTAATTAAGTGTATAGAAGAGCGTAAAGCAGGGAATACCGAATTCCTTAGCGCAGAAAAGTCAATTTCCGAAATATTAGTGAGTATGAATCTGAAAGAAGTAGCTATCTTTATGAAGGAATTCTTACCTGCATATCATATGACACTGGATGAGCTGAATTCTAAAACAATGATGGAATAAGGAGGAAAGTCATGGTCACGATTGATGGTAAGTGGGTCATGGAAGGATTAGAAAAAGATGACCCGAACCGAATAAAAACAAGCGTGGAATTAACACAGTTAATTAATAAAATTGGCTTTCTTCCACTG
>JAFACO010000238.1 GCA_023425485.1 Bacillota bacterium | reverse complement strand
CTTATATCCAGTTCCTTCCTCTAAGCCAAGTGCTTTTACCTTTTCCTGTGCATAAAAGATTGCGCCTGCAATCCAGCCATGATCAGCTGCTGGTAAAGAAATTCCTATAATGCCATTACTGGAAGCTGCTGTGTCATCTCCCTCAGGTGCAGGAGTAGTCTTATCCTCATTTGTCGTGTTTGTGTCAGTACCTGTTTTACCAGTGTCTTTTGTATCATTTTTAGCACAACCGGTAACTAATGCTGTCATTACTACAAGCATTAATAAAATTGATAACATCCTTTTCTTCATTGTTTGTATCCTCCCAATATTTTTTCTTATATAAGAATAGCCCTGCTGCAATAACTTGAACTGTATTCAATCAACTAAGCTTATTAAATATGAATAAATACTTTTTAGAAAAACGTCAAACATCTGAAACAGTGCCATTTATATAATTCTTTTTAACTAGTTCTTTTACTACAACAATCAATTATTTATTATGTATGACTTTGTTTTAACTTTCCTTTTACTCTACGTGTCTCAACTAATTCCGCTGCAGCAGCCTTGTCATAAACACAACATCCTACCTTACTTTGCTGAATAAGTAATTCAAGGCATGCATCACATAAACGGCAATACTTAATATCTTTATCATTACCCTGTGCTAATTTAGCTGGAAGATATGGATCAGCAAAGGATTGTCTTCCTAAACCAATCATATCTGTAACATTATTCTCAACACACCATGCACCGTAGTTAAGAATATCACTCTGACCAGGTTCAACTGCACATAAGTCATTCTTACCATTTCTAAATACGGAGAAATTAGATCCGATTACTACTGTTTCTGGCTTAAGAGCTTTCTTAAATTCCTTAGCCCAATATTGATGGAGATATGCATAATATGGGATATGCTTGTCTACCTGTGTTAAGCTGATTGTTATTGAAGGACTACCTGCTGACTGAATAATGTAGCTTGCGCCTCTTTCCTCTAAACCTTGGATAAGCTTAATTGGCTCTGTTAAGTCCATGATAGGTGATCCTGGACCTTCTGTACCAAATCCACCAGGGAAGCCTTCCCAAGCTGATATTTTAGATCCTATAATAAAGTTCTTATCCGGAACCTCTTTACGAATTCTTTCAATTAACTCAAATGCAAATCTACTTCTGTTTTCCCAACTTCCGCCGTATTTCCACTGTCTGTTATTGTGAGGACGAATCATCTGACATCCTAAATAACCATGAGATAATTTTAAGTCAATACCATCAGCGCCTGCATTGTAAGCAATCTTCGCTGCTGTAACATAACTGTCCATAATTCTTGCAACATCTTCTTCCGTAAGAAGATCGCCGCCGTAGCCTGGCAAAGGATTAGGAGTTACTCTTCTTGAAAAAGCAGGATTTGAGATCTCACCAGAATGAGTTAACTGAAATACCAGTAGTGACTGTGCATTTGCTTCATGAACTCTTCTTACAAACTCGGTCAGTGGCTTTTCATTCTGTGGCATAATTGTAAGCTGATTATCTCTTGCGCGGCTTTCTCTAGTCACAGTAATTGCTTCTAATGAAATTAAACCAGCACCACCTTTAGCTAACTCTATGTAACGGTTGGTTGTTTCCTCTGAAGGGTTACCTGTCTCATCCTCTGAGTTACATTCCATCGCCTGAATAAAGAAGCGATTTGGAGCTACTCTAGGTCCGATATTAATTGGTTGAAGTAATGTTTCTTGGTATGACATTTTGTTACCTCCTGTTTAAAAACGTCTGTGTATTTGTTTTTGTTTATGTTTGTATTTTATCACCTTTTCGAAATAATTACAACTACTAAATACAAAAACTTATGATTTTTAGTAATATTTCATATAACATAATGACCGTTTATGTTACATATACACAATACCAAAAAATAATGTTGCTTTTGTGACCGTTTTATGATAGTATCCATATATAAAAACAAAATATATGTGCATACGGAACCAATTACACATATTATATAGAAAGGAGAACCAATGATACACACAGTAACTCTCAATCCTGCTGTCGATAAACTTCTGTTTTTAAATGAATTTAAGAAGAATATCACAAATCGGTTGCAATACTCACAGGATTCCTTAGGTGGTAAAGGTACACATGTATCCATTAACTTAAAATCTTTAGGTCTGGAGAATAATGCTCTGGGTATTGTACACGGGAAGACCGGAAAAGACATTCTTCTATTATTAGAAGCCTCCGGTGTTAATGTGAAATTTCTACATAGAAACAACCAAGAGGAGAACAGCAGAACGAATTACCTTATTATAGAAGAAACTGGTGATTGTTCAACGATATCTTCAAGAGGAGTAGATCTTGATGAGAGCGATATTGAAGAGCTTATAACATTATTACTGGAAACAGTAAAAGAAGGTGATTTTGTTATTCTATCAGGAGATGCTACCAATTGTTATGACCCCTATGTGTATAACACGATTATGAAGCGTTTGAAAGACCTGAAAATCAAATTCTTTCTTGACGCCAGCGGCCCAACCTTAACAAACTGCATCGAAGAATCCCCTTATTTAATAAAACCAAATCTGGATGAACTCTCCACTTTATATGGAAAAGAGCTTTTAAATGATGAGGATATCATACTTGCCATTCAATCACTTTCAAAATACAACATCGAAGTAATTGCAGTCTCTCTTGGCGGAGATGGCTCCATTGTTAAAACTCCAGAAGGTATTTTTAGAATAATGCCTCCCAAGGTAGATGTGAAAAACACCATTGGCTGCGGTGATTGTTTCTTATCAGGAATTATCTATGGCATTACAGAAAATTATACTTTTGAAGATACGCTTAAATTAGCTACAGCAATCTCTGCTGCCACCGCAGAATCAACCTCCTCTGTTGGATTTGATAAAATACGTGCCAGTGAACTAATACCACTCGTCGACATTAAAAAGCTTTAATTAAGAAAGGGAAGATATCATGAGTAATTTATCTTACATAGAAATGCGTAAAGAAATGTGTAAAGTAGCAAAATTAATGTGGGAAAGACGCCTTACCAATGCAGCAGGTGGAAATTTTGCTGTTCGCGTGGATGAAAACAGAATCTTAATCAGTCCATCTCTAATGTCTGAAGAAAAACATTGCGAACTCGAACCCGAAGATATTATACTAATAGATTATGAAGAAAACATTATTGAAGGCACCGGTAAACTTTCCCGTGAAGGCTTAATGCATGTTCTAATTTTAAGTAATTTCAAGGAAATCGCTTGTACGATTCATGCACATCCCTTCTACTGTATGCCTTTTGTTGCACAGGGCAAACCAATTCCTAATGTAACAGAAGCTACTATGGGACGCGGATATGTTGGATGCATCGAATATACCAAAGCTTATACCCCTGAACTTTCCCAAAACATATACAACTATTTTGAAGAACATAGAGAATTAGCGGTCAAAAAACCGATTGGTGTTATTTTACCTATGCATGGTGTTGTTGTATCCGGACCAAGTATTTATCATGCATACAGCATGCTGGAACGTATCGAATGTGACGCCTTCTGCACCATTACAAGAAATGCTATTTAATCCATACTAATTCATAGGGTATAAACCCTACAAAAGGATATCCTTACTATGTATATTGAAGAACGTCAAACAAAAATAATTAGTCAACTTAATAGCATGGGACGTATTGATGTCAGTGAACTGGCAAATATATTTCAAACCTCTAAAGAGACAATACGTCGAGATCTTAATGATTTAGAAAAAGCAGGCATGTTAAAACGGACTCATGGTGGAGCCATACTACCCAATCTACCCGGTGAGCTTTCCAGTCCAACATTACAAAAACCCTACAATGCGCCTGGTGAAACGCCGGTTGCCGAGCGTTCCTTCTGGCATGTAGCAGAAAAACAGGCAATTTGCAAACTTGCCGCTTCCTATATTGAACACGAGGATACCATTTTTATTGATAACAGTTCAACCTGCATTTATTTATATCAGTATATACCAGCCGACATTCAAGTTACTATTTTGACTAACTCGATTCAATTTCTGCTTGAATGTTCAAAGAACTTAAGCCCACATCATACTATCGTGTGTTTAGGCGGAATTTTTAAGAATACCAATTTATCCATCTTTGGGAATACAACCATTAAGAATGCACAACAGTATTTCCCTAACAAGTCTTTTATCTCTTGTACTGGTATTATCTCAGAGACACAGATTACCGACTCTGGAATTCAGGAAATTGATATCAAAAAAACATTAATTAAGAGTTCTCAGGAAGTATTTTTACTTGCGGATTATTCGAAATTCAAACAAATTGGTCCAGTTTATCTTGGATCTTTTGCAGATATTGATTATCTGATTACAGACTCAAATAGTGATATGGCTTATTTGAATTTTTCCAAAATAACAAAAACACAGATATTGATGGCTTAAGTAACACAACGACAGAATGGAGATCTATATGAATGTTTTAGCATTTGATTTAGGTGGAAGCGGTGGAAAAGTTGTACTGGGAGTTCTTTCCGATAACCTTTTGGAAGTAAGAACGCTGAATAGATTTGACCACTGTGCTACTTCAATAAATGGTGGTCTATATTGGGATATATTACAAATATACAAAGAAATGTGCAAGGGAATTACAACTGCAATCGAAGGTACCGAGGACAACATAACTTCAATTGGGATTGATAGTTTTTGTAATGACTTTTCTATTATTGCTCCCAATGGAGATATGTTAACTCAGATTCACAGTTACCGTGATGAACGTACGAAAAGACATATGGACAAAATATATGACATTATGTCTCCTGATCAATTATATAAGATTAATGGCAATCAGAATGCACTCTTTAATACACTCCTGCAATTAGCCGCCATGAACCTTGATGACCAGTCCTACCTATTTAAGCACGGAAATAAACTCTTATTTGTTCCCGACCTGCTAATCTACTTCTTGTCCGGTAAAAAGACAACTGAGTACACGCTTGCATCTGTAAGTCAGCTCTTTGACTACAATATCAAAACTTGGAATCAGGAAATTTTAGATAAGTTCCAAATACCACAAGAACTTTTTACAGATCTTGTTCAACCTGGTACAATTAATGCCCGAACCAGTAGTGACTTTAATACGGAATTCAAAACCAGGGGTTTTGATATTGTATCCGTCTGTGAGCATGACACAGCATCAGCATTTTTAGCCTCTCCTTTTAACAAGAATTGCGCTATTATCAGCTGCGGAACCTGGGCTCTTGTAGGTACAGAAGTTCAAAAGCCTATAATTAATAATTTCGGATATCATTTTAACATTGCAAATGAAGGTGGCTATGAAGGACATCATCGTTTGCTTCATAATGTAATGGGTACTTGGATTCTTCAAGAAATCCGTGCTGAATTCAAGGCTTTGGGACAAACCTATAGCTATAACGAACTAGAGGAACTTGCCGAGGCAGCAGCACCCTTTCAGTATGTAATTGATGTAGATGACGAGATTTTCTATTCCCCAGGTAATATGACAGAGAAGTTAAAAGAATATTGCAGAAACCTTTATCAATCTCAACCTGAAACAATCGGAGAAATGGCACGCTGTATTTACGAAAGCTTAGCCTTAAAGTACTTCTGGAATATAAACAATCTTCAAAAGCTTACCGGAACTGAATTTGGCATCATTAACATTGTTGGTGGAGGTTCCCAAAGTAAATTAATGTGCCAGTTTACCGCAAATGCTTGTAATTGTTTTGTTGCTGCAGGTCCGGTTGAAGCCACTGCTCTTGGTAACATTCTGGTTCAGTTAGTAGCCAACAAACAGATTAAAACAATCGAGGAAGGCAGAGAAATTATCTCCCGCTCCTTCCCAGTTACAGAATATTATCCACAAAATATTGAGTTATGGAAAGAACAATACGAACTCTTTACCAGTCAATTTAATTTAAAATAAGAATTTTGCCGCTATAATGGCAGATGGAGGTTATTATGAGAATTTTCAGAGCAGGAATTATCGGAACAGGCTTTATCGGTAAGGTGCACATCGAAACACTAAGACGTCTTGGCAATGTTGAGGTTGTTGCTTTGGCAGATAAATTTAATGCCGATAAAACAGCAGAAGAACTAAATGTACCACATTATTTTGCAGATTATAAAGAAATGATTGATACTATGAATCTTGATATGATTCATATTTGTACCCCAAACAATACTCACTATGATATTGCTATGTATGCAATGGACCGCAATGTAAATGTTCTGTGCGAGAAACCTATGTGTACTTCCATTGAAGAGGCAAGAGCCCTTACTGCGAAAGCAGAAGAAAAAGGTCTGGTAGCCGCAATTAATTTCCATAATCGTTTCTATCCAATGAACAATCATCTGAAGAACATCATAAAAGACGGTGAACTTGGTGAAATCTTCTCAATCACCGGAAGCTATACTCAGGACTGGTTATTATACAACACTGACTACAGCTGGCGATTAAATTCTACTGAATCCGGTAGAACCCGCGCTGTATCCGATATCGGTTCTCACTGGATGGACTTAGCAGAATATGTAACCGGTCAAAAAATCGTAGAAGTAAATGCTGATTTCTCAACTATTCATAAAAACCGTAAGAAACCTAAGGGTGTTGTACTTGCCTTCTCAAAAGAGAAATTCAAGGATGAGGATTATGAGGATGTTCCCATTGATACCGAAGACAATGCCAGTGTAATGTTCCGTTTTAGTAACGGAGCAAAGGGAAGCGCCTTCTTCTCACAGGTTATCGCAGGTAAATCAGTGTCAATTGATTTATTAGTTGGTGGATACAATAAATCTGCACAATGGAATAGCGAGAACTGTAATGCCCTTGTTGTAGGTAATCGTGATAGCTACAATGCGTTTATCGAAAAAGGATTAGGAACTGTTCACCCTGATACCAAACCATTAATTGCTTATCCTTTTGGACATCTTGAAGGATTCCCAGATGCTTTTAAACAATGCTTTAAGAGTGTTTATGGCAGCATTGGAAATCCAAACGGAGAACATGAACATGCCACCTTTAGAGATGGTCTTCATGAGATGATTCTATGTGAGAAAATTTTTGAAAGCAGCCAAAAAGAAGGTTGGGTAAAAATAACCGACGAAGAATAGTAAATTAGTCCCAATCAACAAATATAGACACAGGTATGCCTCTTTATTGGAAAAAGGCATACCTGTTTTCACACTAAAATATATATAGGTAATTACGACTATATTTTACCTAATTACAGAACATCTTAAAAATAAATCATGCAAATCAAATCATGTGACTTGACATATATAATTATGGGGATTTGCAAATTTAAATAAGCAAGTCTATTGAACTACTAATACCGAAACTAAGGAGAAGGATTATGAACCTAATTAGAAACAGAAAAATTGCCACAAAGCTGTGGCTGATGATTTTACCAATATTTGTTGCACTATTATATATTCTCTTTCAGTTCTCATATCAAATGAATCAGTTGAACAAACAGGCAGAAGCCACCTATTATGATACCCTTTATGTAAATTCCACTTTACTATTAAAAGCAGACCGCGACTTTTATAAGGCTACCCTTGCAGAAAGAACTTTAGTTGAGGCTGGAGAATCTACTGATCAAAGTACAAAGGATCGTTATATTAAAGATTACAATGACAACTGCGCTTCCATAACCAGCAACATTGAAACTGTTATGCAAAATATTAAATCCAACGCAGAACTATATTCCGAGTTCAAGCATTCGAAAAAACAATTAACCATGTCCCACCTATACGAGCAATTTACAAATCAATTTAAAGAATGGCAGGCAGCCTACGATCCAAGTACCGAAAAAGGCTTTATCGTGGCAAAAAATGCTATGTTTGAAGGTATCCGGGATGAAATAAAAACCATGTCAGAGATACTTGAGGAATATAGTGTTAAGTCCCAGACCGATATGGAAAATCATATAAAAGCCTCCATACGTGAAATCGTTCTCTTATTTGCAATTGCCTCCGTATTAATGGGTGCCTTCAGTCTCTACTTAGTTAATTTCATACGGTCTAATATAAAGGCCCTGACTTCAAACATGAACTCTCTTGCTGCAAATGACTTGTCCATTACTCCACATCATATGAATAGTAAGGATGAACTTGGAACGTTATCTCAATCTGTGACCTATTTAGTCCATTCCTTACGTGACATTACCACGAATATACTAAGTACTTCCTCGTCGTTATCAAATTCCTCCGAGAGTATGAAGCTAACTTCAAATGAGGTAACCAATGCTGTGGTCGAAATATCAAAAACCATTAATGAAATAGCAGAAGGAGCAGCTAATCAGGCAGAGGATACCCAACAGCTGTCCAGCGAAATTAATCGTTTAGGTGAAATTGTGCAAACCAGTACCACAAGTACAAAAGAGTTATCCCATAATGCTTCCGGAATTATGACCGTTATCCAAGAAGGACTTGATACTGTGCATCAATTGGATGAAATCAATACAAGGAATCAGACTACATTCCAATCCAACTTTAAAACAATCGCTACTGCAAATCAAAATGCTGCACAGATTGTCGAAGCAACCGCTATTATCTCAGCTATTGCCGAACAGATTAACTTAATCTCCTTAAATGCTGCAATAGAAGCTGCAAGGGCAGGGGAAGCCGGCAGAGGATTTTCTGTCATTGCGGACGAGATACATAAGCTTTCGGAACAAGCCAAGGATTCTACTGCTCTAATTGACAATATGCTGAATGAAATTAAGCATAATATTAATACTGCAAGTAATCAAAGCAAAGAAGTTGAACAGGCTGTCCTGCTGCAAACAGAAAGCATTAATGCGACAAAGAATAAATACGATGCCATTGTCAAATACATTAATGTTATAAATACCGAGATATCCTCTCTGGAGAGAGTTTCCTTGTCCATTGATCAGAGTCGTTCCATCATTAGTGAGTTCAGTACGAACGTGTCTGCTATTTCTCAAGAATATGCTGCCAGCACGCAGGAAACCTCGGCAGCCACCCAGCAGGTATTAGCAGCAATGACAAACATTAATCAAAATAGTTCCGAGATAGACGATCAAGTTCTAGACCTTAAGAAAATTATTGATAAATTTATTCTATAAAATGATATGTATTGTATTGCAAAATATCTTACTGAAATACACCTATGCAAAATAAAACAAGTAATTATCCATCTTTACCTTATACAAAATCAACACTAACTTACATAAAAAACTTGCTCTTAGAAGCTATCAAGAACTTCTTCCAAGAGCAAGTTTTTTATAAAAGCTACACATTCTATATTATTTAACATTTTAGACATTTAGTTATTACAGTATAAGTACTCGTAATTATTCTATCTTTCTATTCCCATCTTTCTATCTTTAGATTACAAACTGCTCCATGTACCTTTTTGATAATTTTAGGCTATCTAGAATTCTTTCTTTGGAGGATTCAAAGGCTCTATCCTCTACTTCAATACAAGCAAACCCATTATAATGAATATTGGTTAATGCAGATACGTAATTTCCCCAATCCACATCTCCCAGTCCAGGTAATTTAGGTTGCATGTACTGCAATGGATATGCCAGGGTTCCAACCTTATCTAACTCTTCCTTCATTACTTTAATATCTTTAAAATGGATGTGAAAAATTCTATCCTTGAATTCATAAATGGGTTTGATATAATCTATCATTTGCCACACAAAATGAGAGGGATCATAATTGATTCCAAAATTACTATTAGGTAAAATCTCAAATACTTTTCTCCAGATATAAGGTGTCGTCATCAGATTCTGTCCACCGGGCCACTGTCCTTCATCAAATAACATTGGACAGTTTTCAATTGCAATTCTAACGCCCTTTGCTTCTGCATAATTGACAATAGGAGGCCAGAGTTCCTTTACAAGGTCTAAATTCTCTTCTACTGTCTTACTTTGATCTCTGCCTAGAAATGAAGTTACCATATTGATACCCAGCTTAGCACTGGCATCTATTACTTTATATAAATGTTCTATATTCTCTGTTCTCTTATCCAGATTACCATCCATGGTATTAGGATAGAAAGCTAGCGAGGATATCTCAATCTTCTTATTGTTACAGTAATCCTTTATGTAAAGTGCCTTTTCCTCGGTAAGATTAGCAACATCGATGTGGCTAATACCGGCATATCTTCTCTCAGCTTTTACCTGCGGCCAACATGCCACTTCGACACAGCCATAACCCAGGTCACTTGCTATGTTTATCATTTCTTCAAAATTCCAATCCCCAAGAATTGAACTTACGAACCCCAGCTTCATAATTTCCTCCTTAACAATAATTCGTTTCTTGCCTCATACATTCTGCAACACCACGAACACATTTACGTATACCTGCAATCCGATTCTGAAATAATTGTATCATCTATCGTATTAACTATCAATTATTCTAAACCAATTGTGCAATTTTCATTATTTATTCTAAATAATTCAGTACATCTTTATCAATTACTTATATCATTATCAATTCCTTTCTGAAAACTTTTCATATTTATTTCAGAATCAATTGATATTTGATCATAAATACATTAAAGTAAAGATATACCTAGCATTTCAACAAACAAAGAAGGAGTATTATATGGGTTCATTTCATAAAATTACCGTTCTACAGATTGCAGCACAAGCAGGTGTTTCTCCAGCCACTGTATCCCGGGTTATCAATCACAGTGAGCTTGTGAAGAAAGAAACCCTGAAACAGGTTGAGGAAGCAATGAAGCAGCTTGGAGCAACTCCTCCAGAGTCTTTGAAATCTAAGATATCAGACCAGCCTGTAATTATATTAAATATCCCAAATATTAATAATATTTTTTACACAGAAGTGATACGAGGAGCAACCACTTCTGCTAAAGCCCATGGTTGTCATCTGTTAATTAGTCAATCGCCACTTGATCATGGCTCTATCAGTGAATTCCATAATTTAATCCGGCGAGTTCATGCTGCCGGGGTAATCCTATTAAACCAAATATCCTCCGAATTATTACATCAATTAAATAATCTTCTCCCTATTATTCAATGCTGCGAATATAATCACGAATCAGAGGTTGCTTATGTCAGTATTGATGATTATACTGCTGCCTTAAACGCTACTAATTATTTAATATCCAGTGGTAAAAACAAGATTGCCTTTGTCAATGGTCCACTTACATACAAATATGCCAGAGACCGTCGTAGTGGATTTCTGGATGCACTTAGTAATGCCGATTTAGTCATTCCAAAGAACTGGTTAATTCAGTTACCAGAAGTTAATTATGACATGGCTTACGCTGCTACTTGTCAACTGCTGACCGACGAGGTTATCCCCAATGCCTTCTTTACCGCTTCTGATACCTTAGCTGCTGCTGTTATACGTGCCGCTAAGCGATATCATTACAATGTACCAAAAGATATTACGGTAGTTGGGTTTGATAATATTGATTTATCCTCCATGTTCTCTCCTACCATAACGACTGTTAGCCAACCTAAATTCCAAATGGGATTTTCCGCCTGTGAGATGTTATTAGAGAAAATCTCAAATCCAAATTTCGCAACCAGATCGATACTTCTTGATACAGAACTCATTATACGGGAGTCCACTTCTGGCTCTTCCTAAAAATAATTGAACAATTAGGTTACGGTGTTTTTTGCCATTGAAATTCGACTTATTTCGTGCTATCATGCAACAAAACAGCTTTATAAGTTAATACTACTTCAAGGTATTATAGTATAGCTGTTATTGAACTTATCAGCTTAATAAGGAGGATAACCTATGGAAAATGCACCTTTAATCAGCATCGTCCACTCAATCATACTTTTACCAATTGCTGTCCTATTTGCATATGCACTTATAGGTGGAATCAAGAAATGGAAACACCATTCTCTCGTAGCAGCAATTGCCCTTGTAATAGATTTAACTGTTTCAGTTCTATATTTGCTGAATCGATTACTCGGTGATAAATTTGCAGATAGTCAGGCAGATTTTACGGGCTGGTTGTTAGTATATATCATAATACATGGAATCATTGCTTCTATCGTAGTATTGGTAGAATTCGTATTACTTGCAGAACGTATTATTAATCATCGTAAAAACCCAAAGAACAAGTTCCATTCCACCATTGTTAAAGTTTTTGCTGTACTATGGACCATTTCCTTTCTATCAGGAGAATTCTACTTCGCCTATGTCTATCTATTATAAAGGTCAATATTCTATCGCTTAAAGGTATTACACATATATATTACAGGAAATACAAGATGCTCCAGCCCCTGGCAATCGTATTAACAGCTGCCGGGAGCTGGAGCATCTTGTATTTTTCTAATAAACCTTACATTATTACCACAACAATAATTTTTACCATTAAACGAAAATAATATTTTTTAAATTTGATTTCAGTCACAGAAAACACTCCTTATCCAACTTATAATTGAGTCAAATCCACAGAAAAGGAGAATTACTTATGTATAATTTCGCAGCAACAGTTGATGCCACACAGTACCAACCCAAGGATAAGCATCCTGTTATTTTTGATACATTCTTTGGTTTACAACCCGGAGAGAAAATGCAACTAATAAACGATCATGATCCACGCCCACTGCATTATCAATTTATCATGGAGATAAAGAAAGGTTTTGACTGGGAGTACCTCGAAGAAGGTCCAGAGGTTTGGCGTGTAGCAATAACTAAGCTTTAATACCTGTCAGGGTATAACTTTAAAGGGCATTGCAAATATCTATTTTGCAATGCCCTTTCTACTGGGGAATTTTATGTCAACATTAACTAGCTACCTAAGATTAAGTACTTTCACTTAAATTAACATAAGCTCTCAAGGGGCTTAAAATCACTATTATTCTTACTGTTAGTTCTTATTTTGTAATAAAGCTTCCAGCTCCTTCTCCGGTAATGGCTTACTATATAAAAACCCTTGAATTTTATCACAATTATTTTGCTTTAAGTAATTGAACTGTTCTTTGGTCTCAACACCTTCTGCCACCACATTCAGCCCCATACTGCGGCCAATCATAACAATTTGCCCGGTCAATTGCTTATTTTTTAGCTCCAGAGTAATGCCATCAACAAAGGTTTTATCAATCTTAAGGGTATTAATGGGTAACTGCAATAAGTAATTTAAAGAAGAATAACCTGTTCCAAAGTCATCTAAAGCTATTTTAATCCCTTTCTCATAAAGAACAGATAACTTATCCTTTATCATATCATAGGATTCCATAAGAATTGATTCTGTGATTTCTAATTCCAGACATTCCGGATTCAACTCATATACTTCCAAAGTTTGAAGCACAAACTCAATAAAATCAGTTTGAGTCAATTGTAGAATTGATACATTAACCGATATCGTAATATCCGAATGTCCTTGTTCCTGTAACTTTTTTATAAAGGCACACGATTGCTTTAAAACCCATTTCCCAATGGGGATTATTAATTGTGTTTCTTCGGCAATTCCTATGAATTGCAGGGGAGACACAGAACCCAACTCTTTATTTCTCCACCGCAGCAAGGCTTCAATTCCAGTTATTCTATTACTCGCAATGTCTAATTGAGGTTGATAATATAATTCAAATTCATCCTCCTCCAATGCAGTATATAAATACTTTTCAATTAGCATTCGCTTCTGAATATCTTCCTGCATTCCGCAGGTATAAACAACAAAGTTATTTCCACCTGCCTCCTTTGCCTTATACATAGCGATATCAGCACAACGCAAAAGTTCATCACTATCCTTACCATGTGCCGGATACAGAGCTATCCCCATACTGATACTAATATGAATGACATTGTTAAAAATGTGAAAGGGGTCTTCCAGACTTTCCAGAATTTTCTTAGCTTGTACCTTGATTTCTTCCAAATTCTTAGCACCTTTGAGTACTATAATAAATTCGTCTCCACCCAGCCTATAAATTATATCACTACATGAAATATATGAACTTATTCTGGAGCTAAGAGCCCCAATTAACTGATCACCAAAATTATGGCCCCAGGTATCATTGATTAATTTAAAATTATCAATATCAACATAACATACTGCCATTAAACTGTCTGGTTCCTTTATCCCCAACTCGCTATTATCTTGATCAAAGGAAAGCCGATTGGGTAACTTAGTCAGGGTATCATGATATGCCAAATAGTGTAATTGTTCCTGATATTCTTTTAGTTTTGTTATATCGGTATGAGAGCCTGCAATCCTTATTGCCTTACCCTCCTCATTAAACAATGCTTTGCCCCTGGACTGTATCCAAATGTATTCACCATGTTTTGCAAGAAACCTGTACTCACAGCTAAAATATGGCGTTCTCTGTCTCTGATGTTCTGTAATTGTTGTCACAGCTAATACATAGTCTTCTGGATGTATTAACTTTCTCCAATCACCAATCCGGTCGATATCTTCCTTGTTATATCCGGTAATTTCATACCATCGCTCAGAGAAATATCTATGTTCATCTATTTCGTCCCAAATCCCATCATTTGTTGCTTCAGAAACTAAACGATACCTTTGCTCACTCTCGGTAAGCAGGGATTGACTTTCCATTAGCAAATCATACTGTTGTCTGATTTCTTCCGCAGAAGCTGTTAGTTCTTCATACGTAGCTTCTAGTTCCTCATAGGTTGCTGCTACCTCTTGATAATTGGTATCAAGCTTAATTCTATCCTGATT